>CAYWSI010000098.1:0-7294 GCA_964460585.1 uncultured Algimonas sp. | reverse complement strand
ACATCAATCGTAATGCCTTGCTCGCGCTCAGCGGCTAGGCCGTCAACGAGAAGCGCCAGATCTGGCTTTTCGCCTGTTGTGCCAGAGGCTTTACTGTCGCGTTCAATCGCGGCCATTTGGTCTTCATAAATTAATTTTGAATCATAGAGCAGGCGGCCAATCAGTGTCGATTTTCCGTCGTCAACGGAACCACATGTAAAAACACGCAGGAAACTTTTGCGTTCCTGAACTTCAAGATAGGCTTTAATGTCTTGAGCAATGAGAGGGTCGTGATGGGCCATTAGAAATATCCCTCTTCTTTTTTCTTCTCCATCGACTGACCTGCATCGGAGTCAATGACACGCCCCTGACGCTCAGAGGACGTCGCAAGAAGTGTTTCTTGAATCACGTCTTGTAGGGTCGTTGCTTCCGACTCGACCGCACCCGTAAGCGGGTAACAGCCCAATGTCCGGAACCGCACAGATTTCATCATGGGTTTTTCGCCAGGCTCAAGCGGCATACGCTCATCATCCACCATGATGAGGGTCCCGTCGCGCTCAACAACAGGGCGTTCGGCAGATAAATAGAGTCCAGGAATTTGGATATTTTCGCGGTAAATATACTGCCATATATCAAGTTCCGTCCAATTTGAGATCGGGAAGACACGCATGCTTTCACCCTTTTGAACGCGGGCATTATAAATGTCCCAAAGCTCAGGGCGTTGATTTTTTGCATTCCAACGGTGATGTTCATTCCGGAAAGAGAAGATGCGTTCTTTGGCGCGGGACTTCTCTTCATCTCGCCGTGCGCCGCCAAAGGCAGCATCAAACTTGCCCGCATTCAAAGCCTGTTTTAGGCCTTGGGTTTTTGTGATATCCGTATGGACAGCAGAGCCGTGGCTAAAAGGTCCGACATTTTGTTCAATTGCGTCTGGGTTAATATGGGTAATGAGTTCCATGCCAGCCTCTTTTGCGCGGCGGTCGCGGAAGCTGTACATTTCTTGGAATTTCCATTGCGTATCGACGTGTAATAACGGGAAAGGTGGGGGTGAGGGATAAAAGGCTTTAATGGCCAATTCCAACATAACGGAGCTATCTTTCCCAACAGAGTAGAGCATGACGGGGTTTTCGCATTGCGCGACAACTTCGCGCATGATGTGAATACTCTCCGCTTCTAATCGGTCTAAATGGGTTAAACGCTGACCCGTTGGTCCAGCGGCTTCGCGCTCAAGCGCGTCTAATGCGGCCATAGCCTTTTCCTGTGTCCGAGGGGTTAATTGTCCACCACTGCGCAGGCGGTTCAAGGTTTTGCCATCATTGAAGACTTTGCGCGCAATCGTCGACTCGGACTTGCCCGAACTAGCAGCGAAGTTTTCGATACGTGTGATGATATCTTGGTTCATGTGGGATATTTCCCACGATTGTATTGCAGAGTCAAGCTGCGGTGATTGAGGCGTCGTAAAACCGTCATAAAAATAATATCTGATTGTCATGTCTTTTTGACATAGCGCCGCTATCGAATGCGGCAGTGGAATCACTGTTCGCGACATTCAACGTCGAATAATGAGGTTAGTGATGACGTTTTTCAAAAAGGCCACTATGGCCGCTTCAGTCTCTGTTTTAACGATAATGACGGCTCCGTCGGCATTTGCTCAGGATGATTTTACAATCAAACTTGGCGGACGTTTGCATGTTGATTATGCGTCGGCTAGTTCCGACAATACGGATTTTGACGTCAGTGCAACGGCTCTGCGACGCGCGCGCCTTAAAGGTCACGGTCAATTTGGTAAGGGACTCAAATATAAAATCGAAACGACCTTTGATGAGAGCGGTGATGTCAATCTTGAAGACGCCTATTTGTCATGGAAACCCAATGGTAGCCCTGTAACGTTTAAGGCAGGTCACTTTAAAACACAAAACTCATTGCAAGAGGCCAATTCATCACTGGATGAAGATCTGATTGAGCGCGCCGCCTTTACAGATGCATTTGAACTTGACCGCCGCGTCGGTTTCGAAGTCTCTACTAAGTCTGACAATTACCAAGTACAATTAGGCGTCTTTGGCGAAAATCTCGAAGAGATTGAAAATAATGACGGCAATGAGGGCATCGCGATTGCGGGTCGCGGAGTCTATAAATTCGACGTGGCTGGCGGTCTTATCCATACAGGTGCCTCATTCCGATATCGCGACCAAAATGATGCAGATGATTTGCGCTATCGCCAGCGCCCCTTTGTTGAGCAAACAGGCCGTATTATTTCAACAGGCCGCGTGGCGGAAAGTGATACATTCTTTGGCGGTGAGTTAGCTGGTTTATTCGGACCTGCGTGGGCGATTGGTGAATATACGGTTGTCAATGCAGATTGCGCGGAAGGCTCGACCATTTGTACTGAAGACCCGAGTTTTACAGGCTGGTCAATTGGCGGCGGTTACGTCTTTGGCGGTAAGCGGAATTACTCAGTCGGTAAATTTAAACGTGTCACTGTTGACAATCCGGTCACAAAAGGTGGTTGGGGTGCTCTCTCAATCAATGCGCGTTACGACTCGCTCGACTTAACTGACGAGGGTATTGAAGGCGGCGATCTGGATACATTTGCCGTTGGTGTGAATTGGTGGCTGCATAAGCAAACGCGAATACAGCTTAATTATTTCAATTCAGATGCAACCCTTTCTGGACCAAATACAGGCCCAAGCTTAGGCCTGCAGGATGTTTATGCCGCGGCCGTCACGGATGCGGCATTGAATGACGATACTGTCGACGGCTTTGTGGTGCGCTTGCAGTACGACTTTTAGTCTAGGACTTAGAACTTTGGGACTGGCGGCCAACTTAGTTAGGTCGTCCGCGAGTCCCTATACCAGTCGACAAATTTTGAAATTCCGGTTTGAAGTTCAGTTTGAGGCGAAAAGCCAAATGCGTTTTGCGCGGCGGAAATATCAGCAAAGGTTTTCCGTACATCTCCCGCTTGCTGAGGCTTGATAATTATCTCCGCTTTTCGTCCGCAAGCCGCCTCGACGGCATGGACTAAGTCATAGAGGTTATTGGGAGCAGAGTTTCCCAAATTGAAAATCTCATGTCCTTTTGCGGGACGCTTGAGAACCTTGGGTAAGACATCAATAATATCATCAATATAGGTGAAGTCGCGTTTCATCAGTTCGGGTGCAAAAAGCGTTATTGGTTCTCCGGCTAATATCTTCTGGGCGAAAATCCAATAGGCCATATCTGGCCGGCCCCAAGGTCCATAAACCGTGAAGAAGCGCAAGCCCGTTTGCGGGATGTTGTAAAGACGCGCATAGCTTTCAGAGAGTAACTCACCACTCAATTTGGTCGCCGCATAAAGGGAGGCGGGGTCACGCACTTGGTCAGTTTCTTTAAACCCTGTCCCTGTTTCGCGCTCACCATAGACCGAGGAACTACTGGCATATGCGATATGTTCGACGGTTTCGCTATGACGGGCATATTCTAAAATATTCAAATGCCCCACCACATTGGATTGCACATAACTATGTGGGTTTTTGAGGCTATAACGCACACCAGCTTGCGCGGCGAGATGAAGGATATGTGTTACGCGTGTCTTTCCAAGGGTGCTTTCTAATACGCCTGTCTCAGACAAATCGAGTTTATGAAAGCTAAAATTTGGATGGGTTTTTAAAAGCTTGAGGCGCGCTGATTTTAAGGAAACCGAATAATATTCATTGAGATTATCAATCCCAATGACGCTGTGACCTTCGTCCAACAACCGCTGAGCGGCGTGAAAGCCGATAAACCCAGCCGTGCCTGTAAGTAAAATCTCCATTCTCATGCGATAGCGGGTTCGAGCTTAGACATCCAATTGAATTCACGTGATATTCCACTGGATTGAGATATTTGTCCTACACACTTTAAAAGCTGCGGGCTAAAGGTGGGCGGTAAAATATACTTGGTGTATAAAAGGTATCTATTATGGCGAAATTTTTTGGCACAGATGGCGTTCGCGGTTTGGCGAATACCGGTAAAATGACGCCGTCCAGTATGTTGCGGCTTGGCCGGGTCGCGGGTCAATTTTTCGCGTCTAAATCGGAAGGGCGGCTTTCTGCCGTTATTGGTAAGGACACACGGATATCAGGGGATATGATTGAATCTGCATTGATTGCAGGCCTGACCTCTATGGGAATGGACGTCAAATGCGCGGGCGTTATCCCGACATCGGGTGTGTCGCTCATGACCAAGGAACTACAGGCGAATTTAGGCGTGATGATTACGGCTTCACATAATAAGTATCCAGATAATGGCGTAAAATTCTTTGGCCCGGATGGCTGTAAATTGTCTGATGAAGCGGAAGCCGAAATTGAAGCCTTATTAGTGAGTCATGAGGTGGCCGGTGTTGCATCGGAAGATTTAGGGCGCGTGAGTTTTCCTGAAGGGCTTCAAGCGCGTTATATCGAATTATGTAAATCAACGCTCCCTGAGGGACAAAATTTAAATGGTCTGAAAATTGTTGTTGATGCGGCTCATGGCGCCGCCTTTGCAACCGCTGCAGCGACTCTTCGAGAATTGGGCGCAGATGATGTGATATCCATTGGCGATGCGCCTAAGGGGGATAATATTAATGCTGGATGTGGGTCTACGGCAACGGATTTGCTGTCCGAGACAGTTGTTATGACGGGGGCTGATGTAGGTGTCGCTCTCGACGGTGATGCGGACCGTCTTATTATGTGCGACGAAAAGGGCAAAATCATAGATGGCGATCAATTGCTGGGTCTTATCGCCACGAGTTGGAAATCCCAAGGTCGTTTACAAGGGAATGGCCTAGTTGCGACAGTTATGTCTAATCTCGGTTTAGAGAGATATTTGGAAACCCATGATTTGCACCTCGTCAGGACACAGGTTGGGGATCGTCATGTTGCGGCTAAGATGCGGGCAGATGGATATAATGTTGGCGGGGAACAATCGGGGCACTTACTCATGACCGATTATAGTCCAACAGGGGATGGAACTATGGCCGCCATTCAAATTTTGGCTGAAATTAAGCATCAGGGCCGCCCAGCTAGCGATGTGTTAGACGTCTTTAAACCTGTACCTCAAATTTTAAAAAATGTACGTTATTCAGGCGAGAGTCCGATGACGCATCCAAAACTTCTGTTCGCGATTGAAACAGCGCAATCTGATTTTGCGGGGCAAGGACGTGTTTTAATCCGCGCTTCCGGAACTGAGCCTCTCATACGTGTCATGGCTGAAGGTGATGAGTCTCAAAAGGTAGAAGCGATAGTTGATAGTTTTGTCGATCTCATAAATGGCCTAGCTTAAAATTTAGAAAGGCGGATGAGATAGACTAATGGATATTGAAGGCGACATTAAAAAAATTCTGAAATCCGCGGGTCCAGTTACAGGAGCGGAGCTTACAGAAAAATTACCGCATATCAGCGATATTGCGATATGGAGAGCTTGTTACGGGGCGAGTGATATTCGTGTCAGCAATTGCGCGCGGTATTATTTGCGCTACGATATATTACGCGGTAATCAACTTCGCCTATCTCCCTCTATCTTACGTGATTTCCTGACCTTCAGTCTTATTTATTTAAATGATCAAGTCGTTGAAATTGTTGAAGCTAGCACAAGGCTAGCGAATAAATTCCGGTCTGTGAGTTTGGAAAAATTGAGCTGGGCGCGTGAAGCCTTACTTAGACTGGATGATGATCTTCAGGAGGTCATTAATGCGCATTGTGTCGTGTTTCTCTCTGGCGATATTGCCTATTATCTGGCGCATCAAACGAAACGAACCCATGCTCAGCTCGGCGTTGAAATAAACGGATCAGATATCGATATTGTTATCGTCACCAACAGAGGGGCTCCGCCTGAAAAAATTGAACGGATTGAAAGTCAGTTACTGACAACTAAAAAAATCTACTTAACGACACCAGATATTGGCGAAGAGCTCGATTTTATTGTGAAGCCGATTGAAACTATGTTAGGACAGTTGGCTTATGGCGACATTCATCAAAAAATCGCCAGTAAAATATTATATGAAAGCTATTTTTTGATGGGGCGCGTGGATATATACCAGACGTTGATTCAGCATTTGAAATTGAGCGGAACGTGGAATCGGATTGAGAGTGACTTCGAAATTGCGCTTGGGCAACGAAAGGATACGATTGCTAAAATTTTGAACTTAGCGCCAGATGCATCGACAGATGACGAAGAGGTGGCTTCCTTGTTTTTCGCGTCAAAAGAACGGTTGGAATTTCGTTGAGCTAACATAGACGCTAAGATTTTATATGACGACGGACAATGATAAGTTTGACCTAATTACGCACGCCAAGGTGAATAGGACCAATCTTTTACAAAAATATGGAGTTGACGAAAATTTCACCAGTTCAATTCACCTTATTAGAAGGGTTTAGTACGGACGAAGAAATTGTTCAGGCGGCCTCAAAAAATCTCTATGATCTTCTCGTCATAGATGGTGACCATAGTTATGAGGGTGTTAAAGCGGATTTCGTAAATTTTGTCACCTTAGTAAAGCGCGGGGGCTATATTATTGTAGATGATGATTCTGTGCCCGAGTGGCCAGAGATTACGAGATATGTGGATGAGGAATTACTCCCACGTCAAGACATTGCGCTTGTTGGACGGTTATGGCGTTCAGCAGTCTTTCGCGTTATAAAGAAAGTTAAGATTTAAAATATTCGAAAAGCGCGGTGTTAATCTGAACCACATTCTTTTACAGATGCTTGCAATTTCAAATCTTGTACATGCCACTGCTCCGAATAAGAGTGGAGTGTCTGTTATATTTAATTCCCGAACCTTTGTATGAGATCACGCGCACCTTCGCCGATCTCCGGATGCTTGTGAGCGTAAGCCATAACGGCTTCAAAATATCCAAGTTTTGATCCGCAGTCGTAATCTTGTCCTTCATAAACAAAGGCGTGGAAGTCTTGATGTTTCATCAACCGCGCCATCGCATCGGTGAGTTGGATTTCCCCGCCCGCACCTGCGGCTTGGTCCTTCAATAAACCCATAAGTTCAGGTTGGAGAATATATCGGCCTGTTATTTTTAAATTAGACGGTGCATTTTTTAGGGCGGGTTTTTCAACCATGCCATCCATGGCGATTAGGGAATTCTTTTGGGTGCTCTCCTTGTTTTTTGGTTTTATAACCCCATAATTTGAGACACACTCATCGGGGACGGAGTCAACCGCGATAATGTTCCCTCCAACTTTGTGATAGGCGTCCATCATTTGTGCGAGACAGGACCGTGTATCCGTTTGAATAAGAACATCGGGTAAGAGAACAGCGAAAGGGTCATCTCCGACAATATCACGCGCGCACCAAACAGCATGGC
>CAYWSI010000097.1:0-7329 GCA_964460585.1 uncultured Algimonas sp. | reverse complement strand
AACCGCCGAGCAGTGTGCCAGAGATTTGGTGGAACCCGCTTGAGACATCAAATTCGCCTAAGGCAGAGCTCAGGGCTTGATCAGGGGTGATGCCGTAAACCGTCTGGGTATAGGTTTCGTCGCCCCAGCTGAGCGTGACGGCGGGTTGTATATACCAACCATCGGCGGTGTATTTTGTTCCAACGGAAGCCTCGGCGACAAAACCGTCATGGCCGCCTAAGACATCTTGTCCCGCCGTGAAATCTAATCCGATGAAACTATATGAGTACCTTACAAAACCACCTAAGACGGCACTTGTATCAATATCTTCTAAGCCCTCTAAAGTTGGACTGTCGTCACTATCACGTCCAAAGTCGAAACTTACGCGCGGACCCGCGCGCAATGACCACTTACCAAGGCCTGCGCCTGTGCCAATGTCGATGACGTCGGCTGTTAAGTTTGGGCCTAAAAGGTCGATGCCATGGAAATCATTTATGCCTAGATAGGGAAAGAGTAGCGTTTCTGTTTGATCAGAACCGACATAGGGCGTTCGGAGCAGAACCGTGCCGCCAACATCAATAGAGGCTTGTTCATCCTTATCCGCATCTTGTGCCAAAGCGGTGAGGGGCGTGCCCAGCAGAAGGGCGGAGAGTGCTAATATATATTTCATAAGGACTATACCGCTAACATGTCTTTTCGATGGATCGAAATCAGATTTAAGTGATTGATAGTCGCCGTTAGCTAGAAAAGGTTAATTTTGTAGCCAAAATAGGTCATTATGAGTCTAATTTGGACCGAAGGTTGTTTGCTCTCTGTGTAGAGCTCCGTATAGACAGACCATTGTATTTATTCTCATCTAGGCTTTTGATTATACTTTAAAAAAGTCAAACCAACCTTTAGAGACATGCGTTGAATACCCAATAAGTTTGAAACGCCTAACAGAGCGAGAGACATGACAAAGACGACACCTGATATCATCTATACAATCGTTGACGAGGCACCAGAGCTTGCCCGCAATTCTTTACTACCTATTATTTCGTCCTTTGCGAGCGCAGCAGATATCAAAATAGAAACCCACGATATTTCTCTTGCAGGACGGATTTTATCTCTATTCCCAGATTTACTATCGCCTAAGCAGCGTAGGTCGGATGATTTGGCGGAGCTTGGAAGGCTCGTCAAAACGCCAAATGCGAATGTCATCAAACTCCCAAATATCTCGGCCTCTATTCCCCAATTGCAAGAGGCCATTTCAGAGCTTCAATCTCAGGGCTATCCAATTCCTGACTATCCAAAAGACGCGAAGTCGAAAGCGGAAAAAGCTATCCGCGCAAAATATGACGGGATTAAGGGCTCGGCTGTGAACCCTGTCTTGCGTGAAGGCAATTCAGATCGCCGTTCTGCTAAGGCCGTAAAATCTTATGCCAAGCAAAACCCGCACCGTATGGGTGATTGGGACGCGTCGAATAAAACGACAGTCGCGTCTATGCCGGGCAATGATTTCTTCGCGAATGAGAAATCCGTGACGATCACGTCCAAACAAGCGGGCAAGGCGAAGATTATCTTCACAGATAAAAAAGGTAAGAAAACTCTTTTAAAAGATGGCTTATCCTATGAAGCGGGCACAATTGTTGACGGAACCTATATGTCCGCCAAAGCCTTGCGCGCCTATATCAAAGCAGAGGTTGCCTCTATGGAACCCGGCGTCTTGTTCTCGGTTCACCTGAAAGCGACCATGATGAAGGTCTCCGATCCGATTATCTTTGGCCATTTCGTCTCTGTTTATCTTGAAGACTTCCTCGCTAAACATGGCAAGTCGCTCGACTTCAATCCGAACTCCGGTATTGGCACGCTTGAAAAGCTGATTGCGGGCAATGCCCAGATGGAAGCGGATTTGAAAGCTGCGCTCGCCGCCAAGCCGCCGCTTTATATGGTCAATTCTGATAAAGGGATTACGAACCTTCACGTCTCGTCCGACGTGATTATTGATGCGTCTATGCCAGCCGTCATCAAAGCTGGCGGTATTGGTTGGGGCCCCGATGGAGAACCCGCAAATACGAAATGCTGTATCCCAGATAATTGCTATGCGCCGATTTATCAGGAGACTGTCGCCTATTTCAAAGAGAATGGAAAACTGGATGTCACGACGTGCGGCGCAGTTTCCAATGTCGGCCTGATGGCGCAAAAAGCTGAAGAATATGGCTCACACCCAACCACTTTCACGGCGCCAGCAGATGGCACAATCGCGATTGTTCTTAGCGGCGGCGAGACAATCATTAGCCATGATGTTGAGGGTGGCGATATTTGGCGCTCTTGCACAGCTAAGAAAGCGCCGATTTTAGATTGGATTAAACTTGGTATTGAACGGTTTGATGCAACCGGATTGGCGGCGTTCTGGTTGGACGAGAACCGCGCGCATGATGCGGAGCTTATCAAATATATCAAACCTGCGCTTGCGAAGGCTGGGAAAGAGATTCCTATCCTCGCGCCGCGTGAGGCCACACGCTATACCTTTGAGGAAATGACCAAAGGCAAAGATGTTGTGACAATCACGGGCAATGTCCTACGCGATTACTTGACGGACCTGTTCCCGATTTTGGAACTCAACACTTCGGCGAAAATGTTGTCCATCGTGAAGCTCATGAATGGCGGCGGCCTGTTTGAAACAGGCGCGGGCGGTTCGGCCCCTAAACATGTTCAGCAATTGCATGAAGAAAACCATCTACGTTGGGATAGCCTCGGCGAGTTTTGCGCGTTGGGTGAGAGCTTTAACTTCCTTGCGACAAAGGGCCGTCCAAAAGCGGCTGTTCTGGGCGAGGCCGTAGAGCGCGCAACAGAAGTACTTCTTGTTGAAGGGCGGTCCCCGGGCCGTAAAGTTGGCGATGATGATAACCGTTCATCACATTATTGGTTTGCGCGTTATTGGGCTGACGCGATTTCCTCACAAAATGAGGATAAAGAGCTGAAAGCGCATTTCGCTGAGATAACAAAACAGCTCGTTGAAAATGAAGATAAAATCTTGAGTGAGTTGAAAGCGGGCGAGGGTAATGCTGTCGATATGGCAGGATATTACCATGCCGATGCGGGCTTAACCGCCGCAGTCATGCGTCCATCTCCAACGCTTAATGCGATTATTGGTTAGGCGTAGAATGCGATTGAAAATGGCTTTGGCGGATTGAATTAATCGACTCGCCAAGGCGGAAAGCGGCGGTTTTTGCCAGCTTTGAAAAGCCGAATGCGATTTCCTGATGGGTCAATAATATCGGCTTCTTCCCAGAGATAGGGTTTTATCTCTGGAGGTGAGAGGGGCTCACATTTTGCGTCGGCTAAAAACCCCGCAACATCATCAACTTCGAAATAGATGAGGGGGTAATCCGCGGGCGCGGCCCAATCATCACTGACCTCATGTAGGGACAGTGTGGCAGGCGGCGTTCCATCTTCGCTTTCGGGAAATTCAAAGCGAACGTAACGCGGCGCGCTATCGACGATGAGTTTTAATCCAAGCCGTTGATAAAAAGAAACGCTCGCTGCAAAATCAAACGCGCCGAGCGTCACTTGATTTAGGCGAAGGCCGTGCAAATCGTGCATTTCTTATTGAATTAGAATCGGAAATTGGACCTTTATCGTCCATTTTTCGATACATCGATGTTTAAAAACGAATAAGAAATGCACTAAGTCATTTTCCGTTCGAAATTCTCGGCAATCGCTTCGAGATAGCCTGTCGTTGTCAGCCAGCCTTGCTGATCCCCAACGAGGAGCGCGAGGTCTTTTGTCATTTGACCGCCTTCGATGGTCTCGATAACTGTCGCTTCTAGGCCTGCTGCAAAATTCGCCAATTTCTCATTATCGTCGAGTTTAGCGCGGTGTGCGAGACCACGCGTCCATGCGAAGACGGAGGCTGTTGAGTTGGTGGAGGTCGCTTCACCCTTTTGGTGGTTACGGTAATGGCGCGTGACCGTACCGTGAGCCGCTTCTGCTTCCATAGTTTTTCCATCTGGCGTCAGGAGGAAAGATGTCATTAAGCCGAGTGAGCCAAAACCTTGCGCAACCGTGTCGGACTGCACGTCGCCGTCATAGTTCTTACAGGCCCAAATATAACCGCCAGACCATTTCATCGCGGCGGCGACCATATCATCGATTAAGCGGTGCTGATACTCGCCGCCAAATTCTGCAAATTGCTCTGCAAATTCTTTGTCATAGGTCTCTTGGAAAATATCTTTGAAACGTCCGTCATATTTCTTGAGAATTGTGTTCTTTGTCGACAGATAGACAGGCCATTTGCGCTGCAGGCCATAGTTGAAGACCGCGCGCGCAAAATCGCGGATAGAGGCGTCGAGATTATACATACCCATCGCAACCCCAGCTTCGGGGAAGTCAAAGACTTCGCGCTCAATAGTTTCGCCATTTTCGCCTTCCCACTTCATGGTGAGCTTGCCTTTGCTTGGGACAAGGAAGTCGGTTGCCTTATATTGGTCACCAAAGGCGTGACGGCCTATGACGATAGGCTGTGTCCAACCCGGCACGAGGCGAGGGACGTTGTTACAGATGATAGGCTCGCGGAAAACAACGCCACCAAGGATATTGCGGATGGTGCCATTTGGCGACTTCCACATTTTCTTCAAATCGAATTCTTTGACGCGCTGCTCATCCGGTGTGATCGTCGCGCATTTGATGCCGACATTATGTTTTTTAATCGCTTTAGCTGCATCAATTGTGATTTGATCATCCGTTGCATCGCGGGATTGGATAGACAAATCATAGTCGAGCAAATCGATGTCGAGGTATGGGTGGATTAAGCGCTCCTTGATCATGTCCCACATGATGCGGGTCATTTCGTCGCCATTCATATCGACGATAGGGTTCGTGACCTTGATTTTCGCCATGTTATCCTCATTAAGCGTGCAGATTATAGTGTTGGGAATGCCTAACACTTGGCAAAGCGAAACGAAAGCCACAATCCATGGGTAAAGCCGTCAAAGACCAGCTAGGACGTGTGATTAAGCGGGAAGAAGTGGCGCAGCCCGCCGTAATTCTCGTGCGGCCACAGCTCGGCGAGAATATTGGGGCCGCTTGTCGCGGGATGTTGAACTTTGGCCTCACGGAGCTGCGACTCGTCGCACCACGGGATGGGTGGCCCAATCCGGCGGCGGACGCGATGGCAGCGGGCGCTGTTGAGTTGATCGAAAATGCCAAGCTTTTTGATACCGTAGATGAGGCCGTCGCAGATTTATCCTTTGTCTTAGCCGCCACAGCGCGTCGCCGTGAGTTGGAGATACCGGTTGTGGGGACAGATGTGGTCGGCGCGGAGATGCGGGCCAAGGTCGAGCAGGGCGTGGGCATATTATTTGGACCAGAGAAGGCGGGACTGACCAATGCGGATGTTGTCCTCGCCGATAAAATCCTAACCTATCCCGTGAACCCCGCGTTCCAATCCCTCAATCTTGCGCAGGCGGTGAATGTCTTCTCATTCATCTGGGCGCAAAGCCACGGCGTGACCGTGCCAGATATTTTTGATGATGTGCGTAGCGAGGTCGCACCGCGCGAAGACCTCACGCGATTGTTCGGCCATTTGGAAGATGAGCTGGATAGGGCAGGCTTCTTCTTCCCCGCGGCCAAGAAACAACTGATGCAGCAAAATATAAGAGCGCCGCTCACCCGCGCGCAAATGAGTGAGCAGGAAGTCCGAACCTTTCGGGGGATAATAAAGGCGCTCGCTAAAGGGCGCGGGAAGGCGCGGACATCTGATTGAGGATTGTCTATACACTCAGAACACGAAATTTTCTCAACCTTGTGAATTTCGACGACCTCGTGCCCGTGCTAACCCATAAATAGGCAACCATCGGGTGGTACAAATAGTTATGTTGGATATTTTCAAAATATTGACTTTTTGGCTGCTTGCCATAACATTTCTGAGTGGCTGTGAAGCCGCCCCGCCTGAACCGACACCGCAGCTCGACACACCCGTCGAAGTTACCGTCGACGCTTTTCCTTTATTTGACAGTTCCCGTAATGTCCTGAGTTTTGCTGATGCATTGGATACGGTCTTACCGTCTGTTGTTCGGGTTGGAAACTTGCAACGAAACTCGGAAGGTGTGTTGGTCCAGGTCGGTATAGGCTCCGGCGTCGTTATTGATGCTGGGAGAGGTTATATCCTAACGAATGCACATGTTGTGGAGGGAGGCGATGATTTTTTGATAACAATTCCTGATGGACGTGTTGTGAGTGCTCTACTTGTTGGCATCGATACGCCAACAGATATTGCGGTGCTGCAGGCCGATGATATGCGAGTCGGTGCTGTTTCTATTGGAGATTCTGATAGATTGCGTGTTGGCGATCTTGTCTTTGCTGTCGGTTATCCACTTGGACTGCAGGAGTCATTGTCGCTCGGGATTATTAGTGGTTTGGGGCGTTCCGATTCAAACGCAAGCCTACAAAATTTTATCCAAACGGATGCGGCCATCAATTCAGGAAATTCAGGCGGCCCGCTTTTGGATAGCAGAGGGTATCTTATTGGGGTCAATGCCGCGATTGTCAGTAGTGGCGGTGGAAACTTAGGAATTGCCTATTCCATTCCTTCTAACCTCGCCATTCAAGTTGTAAATCAACTCACTACGCATGGTGAAGTCAGGCGCGGGGCTATCGGTGTTGAGATAACCAATGTGAGTGAAACGGCTTCGGAAAAAGTTGGATTAAATCATTGGGACGGCGCGCTCATCGCAAGTGTGCGCTCCGATAGCGCCGCTGCTAAAGCTGGATTGCAAGTGGGTGATGTCATTATCGGATTTGACGGAAGAAAGGTCAAAACGCCCAGTGCCTTTCGGGCATGGGTCGGTGTTGCGGAGCTCGAAAGACCTTATTCGCTAACTTATGTTCGCAATAATGGCATTGAAACAACCGTTGAAATTCAAGTCACGGGTTTTAAAGCCCCGACAATAGAAAGCCTTGAGCAATTAGGGGCTTTTGTACGGCCTGTGAATGCGGAAGATAACGTTCCATCAGATATTCAAGGGGTCTATGTTTTTCGCGTTGAGACGGGGAGCGCTGCGGAACGAGCGGGTCTGCAGGTCGGGGATGTTATCAATAAAATCAATAGTGAGCTCGTGACTAGCAAGCATATTTGCGACCGCTTGGTCAGCGAGTCAAAAGGCCGAGCCCGCCTTTTGGTTTATAGACAGGGCACCTCATTACCTATCATTATTGAGCCGTAGAATTTCAAATTAACTAGCAAATTTAATGCTTCTTAAAACATGAGAGAGTAATCTCTCACAGTGTTTATTTTATACTCACTCCTGTTTCTCGCGGCGATAATTGGTGTCGTTTCCCTTATCATGTCTTATGATGAGCTGAACCGGT
>CAYWSI010000096.1:0-7347 GCA_964460585.1 uncultured Algimonas sp. | reverse complement strand
TTGGCGTGCCATGTCCGGCAAGGCACATGAATTTCATGACCCGCTTTACCGGCCGCTTCGACGCAAGGCCGCAGTGCCGGGCTCACCCAAATATGATCTAAGCGGCGTCCGCGATTTGATTTCATGACGTCGCGCGCACGGTAGGACCACCAGCTATAGAGCTTTTCTTCTCCGCCCGCGAAAAGGCGAGATGTGTCCGTGAAATCATGGGTCTTGCGCAGCGTCTCTAAAATCTCGACTTCCATCGGCGTGTGAGAGACAACTTTCAAAAGCTGCTTATGTCCCCAGACGTCATGCTCATGCGGGGCGATATTAAAATCCCCGACGAGGATAAGGCGGTCATCTCCCTTGACTGCGCGCTGCGTAAAATAAGTCCGCATATTTTCTAAAAAGTCGAGCTTATGCGCGAATTTATCATTGACCACGGGGTCGGCGACATCGCCCCCTGCGGGGATATAGAAATTATGAAATTCGAAATCATGCTTGCCCGCCTGCACCTTTGTGGAGACATGACGTGCATGACCGAGCGGACAAAATTCTGTCGGCAAGCGCTCTAGGGGAAGTTTCGAGACCGTCGCTGCGCCGTGATATCCCTTTTGGCCTTTGACCTCGATATGCTCATAACCAATGTCGCGAAAGGCTTGATAGGGAAATTGTTCTTCGACGCATTTGATTTCTTGCAGGCCCAAAATATCAGGCTGCTGTTCGGTCAAAAATTGTGTGACCTGATCAATCCGAAGACGGACAGAGTTAATATTCCAAGAGGCGGTTTTGATTTTCATGGCGCGGGGATAGACGCCCCCGCGTCAGGTTAAAAGCCCTGAAACGAAATTAGCTGAGAATTGACCTAGCGGCGATCGCGGCGATTACTGTCTTCGCGCAGGACAAATTGGCGCGGGTCAATATGACCATTATAGCGCAGGTTCGTCAGCCCGACACGGGTCTGACCGCCAAAATCATCGGCGATAATCCATGTGTGCAGCGCGAGAGTTTCAGAATCAAAGACGAGCGTAATCGCGCCTTCTTGCTGACCTGAGCCGTCGCGGGCCGTGACAATCCACTGACCCGGTAATTTTTGCAGGCCAATGACTTCTGTATCCTCGGCGAGATTGATATTCTCTTTGAGGAAATAATTCAGCGGCGTGGCTGACAGCGGCACGCGGTCAAAGGTTTCTAACTGGCGGTCATTCTGCACCAGTGTCACCCCGTCCGAGACGATGAGCAGCGGGCTCGGCGCGTCATATTCAAAGCGGACCTTGCCCGGGCGTTGCAGCCAAATTTTCCCGGTTGAGACCGCGCCATTGGGCGAGACCTGACGGAAATCGCCTTGGAAACTATGGGTCGCATTCATAGAGGCATCAATCCGCGCTAAATCTGCCCGTACATTGGCAGGGTCCGTAAAGGGCGCGTTATATTGCGGTTTCGCCGATTGCAAAGGCGCGCCGCCTTTAGCCGTTTGCGCAAAAGCACTGCCGACAGCCGTTGTGACAAGGAGAAGGGGGAGTAAAAATTTGGTCATCATGGAGCTCGCATAGCGGGATTCGGTTTAACCAGGTCTGAATAGAATGCTTATATATATTACAATCTGGCAATCTGCTGGGGTGCTCCGCCATATCAGGGTACAAAACTAATTTTATCTCAATGACCTAAATCGCCCAATGAAGGACGCTGATATTGGGCTCGGAGGTTAACTCCGCTCCTGCGATGCTTAAGTGTATCATAACATAGAATTGTGTGTGGCTGAACCCAGTTTTAACGCAGGTTAAGGGTTACTGCTGATTAACGCTCCATCTGCAAATAGGACGTCCCACATATCTGAATAATCGACATTTCTAATTCCCTGACCGTGAGCTTTTCTTCCTTCCGGTACTTTTCCATCTAAGCTGTAAATGTGGTCGGCAGGAATGCCCATGGCCTTATAGGTCTCGTCTATTGTTTGAGCCTTGGGTTCTTGGGAATGATAAACACCATACCTGTGATCGCGTGGTGTGACTGAATCATTGAAATACCATTTTGCAATTTTTTGTGGTCCCGAAAAATCCCAACCACCCGAAAAAGTAATCACTCTACTTATGTCTATTTTTTTTGCAATAAACGCGGCCATACCACCTCCCTGTGATTGACCGCTTATGGTAATGTTGCTCCATTTCGGTTGCCCGATGTACATGATGAGCTTAGTAAGCTTAAAAACACAAGCCCCGTAAAAATCCCCTCTCTGCCTAATTGTTTTTTTCTGTTCATTTTATCTGCCGCTCTATGGCTTTTCTAAGATAAAGTTCGCGCCAGCAAGCGCGTGAATATTGGTCGTATTAAATACGGGCAGGTCTAATTCGCCGTCGTGAATCATTAATGGGAATTCAGTACACCCTAACACAACGCCTTGTGCGCCTGAGTGAACCAATTCTTGAATCACATTCAATACGTAACGTTTTGATCGTTCGATGATCGTTCCGTAGGTGAGCTCTTCTTGAATAATTCGGTGTAATTCATTTATTGTGTCGTTATTTTGTGGCACTAATACATCAATATTGTGCTGGGATATTCGTTTCGTCACGAAGTCTTCTGTCATGGAATACTTAGTGCCTAAAAAGCATACAGTGTTTAAATTTTCTGATTTAATGGCGTTAGCCGTTGCATCGCCAATGTGTAGGATTGGTGTGTCTATGTGTCTTGCGACTAAATCATAGACTTTGTGAGGCGTGTTAGCGCAAAACACGAGTTGCTGGGCCCCGGCTTTTTCAAGCCGAGTGGCCGCATCTATGATCATTTCGGCTATTTTACCCCAGTTTGAGTCTATCTGTAACCTGTGCACTAAAGACTGATTCAAGGTGTAGACCATTAAAGGTGGATTCGTATTATCCCCAAAATAGTCGTTAATGTGTTGGTTGATAAATTTATAATATTCTATTGTTGAGTGCCAAGACGTTCCCCCAATCAGACCGAGTATTTTCATTGTTTGCTCATTAAAGGAATACGTCTTGAAATCCGCATAATATAAAACCGCCTAACCCCCAAACGCCGCGATTTGATGTATCGGAGTTTCTGGTCTTGCGCCGTAATGTTGGATGACTTCGGCGGCGGCGAGCGAGCCGAGATAGCCTGCGTCAGCCCACTCCAACCCCATGGCGCGGCCCGCCAAAACCCCTGCGGCATATTGATCGCCGGCGCCGGTTGTATCGACGAGTTTTTTAATCGGCGCGGCTTTGACGAAATGCCGCCGTTCGCTCGTTTGAATGACAGAGCCTTTGTCGCCGCGGGTGACGCAAACGGTTGGCCGCATCCCGCTGAGGGCATCGAGGGCTGTATCCAAACGGTCCGTTTCATAGAGGGCTAAGAGTTCATCTTCATTGGCAAATAAAATATCCGTCTGCTGTTCAGCGAGCTGTCGAAAGCCTTTTCTGTGGCGTCCCACGCAAAAACTATCAGAGAGGGTGAGGGCGGTTTGACCGCCTGTCGCTTCTGCCATTTTTGCCGCGCGCGTAAAGGCGGCTTTTTGGTCGTCGCTGTCAAAGAGATAACCTTCCAAATAAATCGTTTTGGCGCGGGCGATTTGCGCCTTGGAAATATCAGACACGCCGAAATCGACATTCGCGCCAAGGAAGGTGCTCATCGAGCGCTCACCATCTGGCGTGACAGCAATCATACAGCGGGCCGAGGCTGTGCCGCTTTTGGCTTGTGCCGTTTCAAATTCCACGCCTGCGTCGCGGTAGCCTTTTACCAGGCGTTTGCCTACATCGTCGCGGCCAATCTTACTGATATATCCGGCGCGCACGCCGAGCTCCGCAATACCGACCATTGTATTGGCGGCAGACCCACCTGCAATTTCGCGTAGCTCGCCCTGCGTTTCCAAAGCTTTATTCAAAGACAGAGCGCGCGGCTCATCTATTAATGTCATGGAACCGCGTTCAATATTTTGCGCGGCGAGAAAGGCGTCAGGCACAGGCGCGATAATATCCATAATCGCATTTCCAATTCCCAATACGTCAATATCTTTTGCCATGGTCTTTAGCCTCTAATGTGAAATTTAAATTGCGCAGGAGCCCCTAAGTCATTAGCGGACAAAATACTATGCAAAAAATCGCCCTCCTCATTTCTGATAATCTTTTGCCCGAGACGAAAAATGGGCGGCCAGATGTGTTTGAATTGATTGAAGAGGAAGAAAAGCTTACACCCGCTTTTGCGGCGGAAGGGATGGAGCTTATTCAAGTGCGCTGGCGGGAGATTGAAGCCCGCGCGGCAGAGTTTGATGCGATCTTGCCTTTATTTGTTTGGGATTATTTTGAAGGCAATGAAGCGGCATTCTTGCGCGCCATTGCGAAAGCTGAGGCTGTTACGCCCGTATTTAATTCTTTCGAGATGCTGAAATGGAATGCGGATAAATCCTATTTGGATGAGCTGCACACACGCGGGGCGGATGTCATCCGCACCCTAAGTGTCGACCATGTCACGGAAGCAAATGTCACGCGCGCTTTTGAAGAACTCGGCACGGACACCTTGGTGATTAAACCCCGCGTCGGCGGCGGGGCGTGGCGACAAGTCCTCTATAAAAAGGGCGAGCCTTTCCCGAAAGCGGAGGAATTACCGCCCGAAGGTGCGTTGCTACAACCCTTTCTGCCAAGTGTGCTAGAGGAAGGCGAATATTCTTTCCTCTATTTTGACGGCCATTTTTCCCATGCCGCGCGGAAAACACCGAAAGCCGGGGATTACCGTATCCAATCTATTTATGGCGGGGCAGAGGAAACCTATAGGCCGACCGAGGCTGAACGCAATCATGCGCGCGCTATTTTAGATGTTTTAGATGAGGTGCCACTTTATGCGCGGGTAGATTTGCTGCGCGGCCTCGACGGGACATTAAAGCTTATCGAGCTGGAATGTATCGAACCTTATCTCTATTTGCCTCACGCTAAGGGTGAAGGCAGGGAGAATGAAGGCGCACAAAAATTCGCCAAAGCCCTGAAAGCCAAATTAGAAAAAGGGTAAGGCGCTTACTTTTGTAGCGGTTTAATCGTGGCCAGCCCGACGCCAATCAAAACTAAGCTACAGGCGATGATGAAAGGTAGGGTTACAGCTTCAAACACAAAGACTGCGCCGCCAATCGCTGCAATGACAGGGACCGAAAGCTGTGAGATGGAAGCCGTTGTTACACGCAAATCTCGCAAGACATGATACCAGAGCGCATAGCCCAGAGCCGAGGTGACGGTCCCAGATAATAGCGCAAGAGCGGTGCCAGATATTCCGGGAGGGCTTTCGGGGAGCACCCATATTATCAGCGGCGTGGCAGCAATCAGTAAGATAGCAGCGCGGGTGAAATTCCCCGCTGTGCGCGCAACCGCATCCCCGCTTCCCTTTCCAGCAAGTGAATAAACGCCCCAACCTATACCTGATAAAATCATCAGCGCCGCGCCAAAGGGAGACGGCGTTTTCACACCGGGCGCGAGCAGATAAATCAACCCGCCCATGGCAAGGAGCAATCCGAAGAACTGAAAGCGCGATAATCTTTCGCCGCGAGAAAAGGCGGCTGCGAGCATAGTCAACTGCACGCTGGCAAAGAGTAACAGCGCGCCTGTGCCCGTGGCGAGTTTCAGATAGGCGAAGGAGAAAAACACGCCGTAAACACAGAGCGCCAATGCGGCGGCCCATCGCCCCGCGCCCCAACTCACCGCGGGGCGGGACAGACAAAGCAAAACGCCCGCGCCAAAGACAAAACGAATAAGCGAAAATCCCCAAGGCCCAATATCGCCGCCGCTGAGCGCAAGGCGGGCGAGCACGGAATTTCCCGCAAAAGCGATAAGGACTAATAAAGTTAAGAGGGCAAGACGCATAGCCGCTATTAGCAAGCTTCCGTAGGATTAGACATCAAAATTTCGGCAGGGTGGGAGCCAAAAATAAAGCCTAATCTATCCGTGCAAGCAGGCCTTGATTTATCCCAACTTTGTCGCAATACAGCCGACTTTATCAAACACGCGAGATATGAAGGTTTTACATGATCCCCGGGCAGAATTTTAACGACCGTTTGAAGGCGCAAAAAGAGGCGAAGCTCGCCATGCTTAAGCGGGCCAAAGAAAAACAGCTGGACCCGGCAGAAAAAGCCCGTCTGATGGAAGAGCGCGCCAAGCGCAATGCCGCGCGTGAAGCCCGCGAAGAAAAACGTAAAGAAGAACGCAAGCGTCACGAGGCGGAAGCTGCGGCCTTAAAGGCCGAAGAAGCCCGTAAGAAAGTCCTTGCCGTCGAAGCGCAAAAGAAAGCTCAAGAAGAATTGAAAAAAGCGCAAAAGGCCCGCCGCGACGCGAAATATGCGGCGCGGAAAAATAAACGCCGTTAGGTCATTTTATCTTTCATTTTTAATTGAATTAAGGTCGATAATTTATCGGCCTTTTTCTTTGCACAGTTGATTAAAGCTTCCACCCCGTATGGAGCGCGGCGATACCTGTGCTATAATCTTGATAGCTCACCTTGGTGAAACCGGCTTCGCGGATCATCTCCGCGAATTGTTCTTGTTTTGGAAATTTCCGAATACTCTCCACAAGATATTGATAACTGTCTTTATCACCCGCGAGCACTTGCCCTAAGCGCGGGATAACGGCGAAACTATAGGCGTCATAAAAAGCACGGATGACTTTCGCAGGCGGCGTTGAAAATTCGAGAATGGCGAGGCGTCCGCCCGGTTTCAACACGCGCAGAAATTCCCGCAAAGCGGCCATACGATCCGTGACATTTCGAATGCCAAATGAAATTGTTACGGCGTCAAACTCGCCGTCTTCAAAGGGCAGCATTTCTGCATTCCCGCAAATACGGGTTAGGTCGAAACCTTTGTCTTTTTCCGCATCAATACCCGCCACCAGCATTTGGTCATTAATATCGCAAATCACGGCAGAGGCAGGCGCGCCGCCGCGGCGGCTGCGGACGTCTTCTGCGGCGCGAATAAACCGCCGCGCAATATCGCCTGTTCCGCCAGCGACGTCTAAAAGCCTTTCGCCCGGCTGCGGGTTCAGCCGCGTGATGGCCATATTTTTCCAAACGCGGTGAATACCCACGCTCATCGCGTCATTCATCAGATCATAATTAGAGGCGACGGAATCAAAGACATTTTTGACGCGGCCGATTTTCTCGTCTTCCGCTATGGTCTCAAATCCAAAATCGATGGTTTTGTCAGACATGGTCTAACCGCTCCCGCCTATGGCTGTGCACGCGCAAATTATTCTGCGGCTGCGGGCATGCTCTTAGGCTTATGTTTGCGCGGCGGCAAGATATTGTGACCTGGGGCAATACCGCCGTTTCGACTTTCAAATTCAGACGTGTTTAGGCCTTTAAAGAAGGCGGCATCCTCTTTGAACGCGCCGACAAGAT
>CAYWSI010000095.1:0-7352 GCA_964460585.1 uncultured Algimonas sp. | reverse complement strand
GACCATTGACGGTGACTTCATCCCGCTTCCAAGGTCCGTTTGAAAACGCGCCCGACTTAATCTTACGAATGGATTTAACAGGGTAATTATCCAAAATCAGATTGACGGTCAGAGCATTATAAAGATTGGCCCAATAGGCGATTTGGTCAGCCTGCGGAAGTTGGTCTGGATTTTGTGACGCCAAATGATCCGTATAGGCTTTGATTACACGTCCCTCACCCGCAGCTTTTGCGCCTGCGTAATCAAACACGTTCAATCCACCTGCACCTTTAGAAATGCGGCGCTGTAGTACGGCTTCATAAGCGGCGGCGAAACGATTTGCAGGCGTTGCCACGACTTGGGCTGTTTTAACAGGCGCTTCAATAATCTGAGGCGCAGGCTGCGTCACGACAGGGTCATTTGTGAAAACAGGCTGAGGTGAGCGAGTTTCGAACTGAACAGGTGCAACCGTCTCAACTTGACGCGTAACCGTTTCAACTTGCGGGGCCACTTGTGGTGCTATAATTTCAACTTGCGGAGCAAGCGCCTGTTGAGGTGTTGGTATTTGATGCACGACCTCAGCTGTTTTAACGGGTGGATTGCCGCAATCCGGCGCAGCCCATGCCAAAGCAGGGACTGAAACGGCAGCTGTTGCAAGTAAGCTAGTCAATAATGTTGCATAACGCATAATAAACGATCCTATTCTTCGTCTCAATTTGACGCTCCTATACCCACACAAAAACCAAAAGTCAGGGAACGCTTGGTTCACACGCCGTCACGTTTTTGTGCCTCTTTTGTGAGTTTTCTGAAACAGGTGAGACAATCCGTAGGAGTGAAGCGACGTCTTGACAGTTCCGCCCCGCGCGCGTAGGTCGCCGTGCTTGAGATACACAGCCCTTAGACATCTGAGTCTTATGCGCTGAACTGACAAAGAGAAATAAGATGAAACGTACTTTTCAGCCTTCAAATCTTGTTCGTGCCCGCCGCCACGGATTTCGTGCGCGCATGGCAACGAAAAACGGTCGCGCGGTACTTGCACGTCGCCGCGCCAAAGGCCGTAAGCGTCTTTCCGCATAATCAGCCCAACGGCGATTCGGCCCTATGAAGGCCGCTTCTAAAGATAAGACATCAAAGCTCGGAATGCTGAAAAAGCGTTCCGAGTTTTTATATGTAAGAGATGGGTTTTATGCTGCCAAAGGCGGTGTTGTTGTCCAAATGCGGGAAAATCAGGCCCGATCTGGGATTGGTATGGGGTTCACAGCCACCAAAAAGATCGGGAATGCCGTCACCCGTAACCGCGCAAAACGCCGCCTGCGCGAAGTCGCAAGAGCGCTTTTACCCGAACACGGACTGCCTCGGCATGATTATGTCCTTATCGCCCGAGGCTCAACGACTGCACGTGATTGGTCGGACTTGCTTGACGACACGCGCAAAGCCCTCATAACCCTTTCTAAACGCGCAACCGATACGACAGGGCATCCTCACAAAATGCCCAAAGCTAAAGATATTAAGAGTCAGTCCTCATGAACGAACAGAAAAACCTAATCTGGGCCATGATTCTCTCAGCCATCGTGGTGATGCTGTATTTTACGTTCATCGAAGCCCCGACAACGCAAAAGGCGCGCTTAGACGCGGAAGCTGAAATGAATCGGGCAAAAGCCGAATTTGAGGATAAGTCAGAAACGCAACCGATCGAAGCACCAAAAACTCGCGAGGAACTTATCCAACAAGGGGACGCCACACGGATCAAAATCGACACACCAACCCTTACAGGCTCTTTTCTAACAACAGGGTCGCGGGTCGATGACCTTGCCCTGAAAGACTATAATGCGACGCTGGATACGGAAGACGGTCTTGTTCAAATTCTCAACCCCGAAGGCGGCGAACGCGCAGCCTATATCGCCGATAATTGGACAGCCGTCGACGGCGGGTCAGGTACAACATCAGCTTGGGCGATTGTTTCGGGCGACACGATTACGCCCTCCACACCCGTCTTGCTTGAGAAGCAAGTCGGCGCTGTGCGTATTCAGCGCGAATTAAGCGTCGATGATAAATATCTCATCACACTCACCGACCGCCTCACGAATACAGGTTCGTCAGAAACCAGCATTGAGCGCAAAGGCGTCGCGCGCCAAGTTGGTCTCTCTGATGATTTGACAAATTTCTTCATCATCCAAGAAGGTCCAATTTCCGTTGTCGACGGCAAATATCACGAGCAAAAATATAAGAAGCTCAAGAAAAAAGGCGGCTGGAGCGAAAACGGCGAAGGCGGCTGGGTGGGCCTGACAGATAAATATTGGCTGCAAGCCGCTATCGCCCCGCAAGGCAATTCTATTGAAGCCGAGTATGATTTCAAATTCATCAATAATTCGGATGTCTATGAAACCTCTTATACAACGGCGTCATTGACATTGACCCCTGGCGCAACGGTCGAATCTATTGGCTATATGATGGCGGGGCCAAAAGATTATAAAATGCTGAGATCTTATGAGCAAGCTGGCATTTCGGACCTCACAAATGCGATTGGCTGGGGCCGATTAAAAATTCTCGTAAAACCAATTAGCCGCCTCCTATCTTGGCTCGGAGATAGGCTTGGCAGTATTGGTCTTGGTATTTTGGCGCTGACCCTGCTGATTAAGCTTGTCATGTATCCGCTTTATTCCAAGCAATATGCCTCGCAAGCCAAGATGAAAAAGGTCCAACCCAAACTCAAGAAACTACAAGAGCGTTATAAAGATGACCGCATGAAGCTGCAGCAAGAAATGATGGCGCTTTATAAAAAAGAAGGCGCCAATCCCGCTGCAGGCTGCCTTCCCATTATTCCAACAATCTTCGTTTTCTTCGCGCTTTATAAGGCGGTGTTCATCAACATCGACCTCCGCCACGAAAGCTTCATGGGATATATTCAAGACCTATCCGCACGTGACCCACTTTCAATCATCAACGGGTTCGGCATTTTCCCATGGGATGGTCAGCCAGAATGGTTGCCAGCTTTGCTTACAATTGGACCGCTCGCTATTCTTTACGGCGCGTCCATGGCCATGATGTATACCTTACATTCAACGCCGACGATGGGCGGAAGTGAGCAAGCGCAACTTCAAGCTAAAATCTTCAAATGGATGCCGTGGATGTTTATGTTCATTTTGGCCGGATTTCCAGCAGGTCTTTTGATTTACTGGATTTGGAGCAACATCCTCTCTTTCGCACAGCAATATTGGATTACGCGTCAAAACGGCGTCGATACGCCAGTCGATAAATTCTTCCGCAAGATTTTCGGTAAGCCTGACCCCATAGCCGAGGGCGCTGATGTTGAGATCAAACCCAATTCTGTGAAGAAGAAGAAACCAAAGTCCAAAAAATGAGTGAGCCCGAGAAAGCCCCTCTCGCCACAACGCCGAACTTTACGGACGACCAGATTGAGGCCGGCCGATTGCTCTTTGCGCGAGAGGTTCTCTTCATGCTCTCTGTCGTCAATCTGGATTCTTTACCTCCCGCTGACAGACCCGAGATTTGCTTCGCAGGCCGGTCTAACGTCGGTAAATCCTCGCTCATCAATGCGCTAACAAACCGAAAAGGCTTGGCGCGCGCCTCCAATACACCGGGACGCACGCGGGAGCTGAATTACTTTAATGTCGATGAGCGTCTCAATCTCGTGGACCTGCCGGGATATGGTTATGCCCGTGCACCAAAAACCGAAATTTCAAATTGGACGCGGCTTACGCGGGCTTTCTTGCGCGGGAGAGCCGGATTACGCCGCGTATTTTTGCTCATTGATAGCCGCCACGGGATTAAGCCTTCAGACGTCGAATTGATGGAAATGTTGGACGATGCCGCCGTTACCTATCAACTTGTGTTGACAAAAAGCGATAAAATCAAAAAGGCCGAACTCGAGAAAGTCATGCGTAGAACATCCCGGACGATCGGAAAGCGCCCTGCTGCGCATCCTGAACTTATGGTGACATCATCCGAGAAAAAAACAGGTTTAGACGACTTGCGTGCTGAAATCGCGACCTTGGCGCTGCCGCGTGTTGCGTTATAAGTAAATTATGCAACGCCGAAAAAACGAATCAGGTTGGACAAGCGCAAAGGTTCTCTCCGAAGCCCTGCCTTTCATTCAGCGGCATTCTGGCCGCTGGGTCGTCGTTAAATTTGGCGGCCATGCCATGGGGAGTCCCGAGCTAACCGCAGAATTTGCAAAAGACATCGTTTTATTACGCCAATGTGGTCTGCGCCCAATCGTCGTCCATGGCGGCGGACCGCAAATCGGCACCATGTTAGAGCGGCTGCAAATCAAAACGAAATTCAAGGACGGCCTGCGCGTTTCTGACATGGAAACGGTTGGCGTTGCCGAAATGGTCCTGTCAGGTGCCATCAATAAATCTATCGTCAGCGCCATCAATGTCGCGGGCGGCAAAGCTGTTGGCATTTCTGGCCGTGATGCGCGGTTAATTACTGCTAAACCTGTCAATGCTGATCTTGGCTTTACAGGCAAGCCGACAGGAACTGATGTTACCTTGCTGGAGACCCTCGCCAGTGATGATGCGGGTTTCATTCCTGTCGTCTCGCCTATTAGTGCAGATGGAGCTGGAAACGGCTATAATATCAATGCCGATACGGCAGCGGGTGTTCTCGCCTCTGCACTCGGTGCCAGCCGCCTGATGCTTTTGACCGATATTGAGGGCGTGATGGACGGCGACGGTAATGTCCTCACGGACCTCTCCTCAAAAGACGCAGGGCAATTAATCACCGACGGCATTGCCAAAGGCGGCATGATCCCAAAACTCACAACCGCTATAACAGCCGTCGAAAATGGCGTGGAAGCGGTTGTTATCTTAGACGGACGGCGGGCACATGGCCTTCTTGTAGAATTATTCACCGATATGGGCGCAGGGACATTAATTCGGTGATGCGAAAGCTTGGCCTGACACTCCTGCTATTTTTTATAGCGATGACGGCTTCCGCTCAACAGAGCCCATCAACTGAAACTGAGGCCGCGGACAAAGAACAACGCAGCATAGACAGTTGGGATGTCTGTAATGAAACAAGTTTCGTTCTGCGCTTCGCCTCCGCCTATATTCGGTCAGATCGGATGCAAGTCGCGGGGTGGACACCCATTCAACCTGGCGCCTGCACCACGTTAAATCCCCCAAAAGATAGCCCCCGGTTTTTATTCGCTGAAAGCCTGCCTATTCACAGAGGCGGTATAAGAGAATGGAAGGGAAGCTTTGAGCTTTGTGCGGCAGAAGACGATTTTTCTTCTGATGCAACAGATAATTGCCAATTAAAAAATATGGAGACACGAGATTATTTCGCCGTGGATCCGGCAGAGACCCGGACAGCCTTTATTGAACCCAGTGATTTTGGCGAAAATGCAGAAACCGCAGGATTGCAACGCCTGTTACAAGATGCCGGCTATAGAATCACTCGAATTGATGGTCTGTCAGGTCGCCGGACTTTGAGGACGATTGCGAGTGCCAAAGCAGATTTAGAACAGGATAAAAATGCAACCCATCAAGAGCTTATGGCCGCGCTTATTCCAAAGACAGAAGAAACACGTAACGCCGTTGGCTTAGATATATGCAATGACAGCACGCAGCGCGTCTATGGAGCGATTGCCATACAAGAAGATGGAAATTGGTCCTCTCGCGGTTGGTGGCCGGTTGATGTCGGCGAGTGTGTCAAACCTTTTGACCGCAGCCTGATTGGTACACAGGCACATATTTATGCTTTGCAAGAGACACAAACTGAAGATGGGCATCCCGGACCAGACCGAAGGCTACGCTCAGAAGTCGTCACCCCTGCTCCCTTCTGTATTGCGGAATCTCGATTTGCGGCGCTCGGGCGCGAAAAATGCCAAGAGCAAGGCTATTCCGCTGTCGATTTCCGCCCCTTAGCCGATGATGTAGATGTGCAGGTTATACGCCTGACAGATGCGGATTTCGTGGAGGGCGGCGGAGAAGGCTTGCGCCGATAGGTCAGCACGTTAAGGCGAGACATGATTAAAGCCGACCTCTCTCACATCAAAAGCTGGATATTCGACCTTGATAATACGCTTTATCCGGCAGACGTCGAGTTCTTCAATCAAATCGTCCATAAAATGAACGATTATGTCGCGCGTTACTTGTCCATGACCCGCGAAGCCGCCCTTGTCGTACAAAAAGACTATTTAGCAGAATATGGCACAACGCTCTCTGGCATGATGGCCGTGCACGATATGGACCCTGCCCCTTTCCTAAAATATGTCCATGACGTTGATTTGTCATTGCTCGACATCAACCCCGCCCTACGGACAAATATTCAGGCGCTCTCTGGGCAGAAATATATTTTTACAAATGGCTCAAAAGCTCATGCAGAAAATGTTGCGGGATATTTGAAGCTCTTTGATTTATTTGACGGGCATTTCGGCGTGGAAGACACAGGCTATATTCCTAAACCTAAACCCCATGCCTATGACGCCTTCTTAAAACGGTTCCCCGAAATTGACCCAAAGTCTGCCATTTTCTTTGAAGATAATTTGCGCAATTTAAAAGTGCCAAAAGACCTCGGCATGACAACAGTTCTCGTCGTATCAAATGAAGACTGGAGCCATGAGCCCGAAGCAGCGCGGCCTGCCAGCGGCGCGGGCGAAGCGGACTTCGTCGATTATATCACCAGTGATTTGGCAGGGTGGTTGGCGTCTAACGCCTAACCGCAAGATGAACGCCTTATAAACTGCGGCAATGCGTACCTTGACTAAGACCATATTGGTCGCCACATATAGTGTATGACAAAGCGTAATAAATCCGCGATTGCGATTAATCTGAACGCTATAAATTGCCCGCGTTGCAATTTGCGTCAGCCCAAATTTCGCATGCCAAAAACGCTCAAGCAGTTTTTCTTTGGCGGATGGACCTGCGAGCGCTGTCATACGGAAATGGATAGTTTCGGACGACCAATTTTTAACCACTAGTCGGCCGTTTGGGTTGACCAGTCTTCCCTCTGCCCTTATCTCTCCCAAATGGCTATTCGACCAATTTTGACAGTTCCTAATCCTATCCTGAAACAGGTTTCTAAACCTGTGGAAGCGGTGACGGATGAAACGCGCAAGCTCATGGATGATATGTTGGAGACCATGTATGCCGCGCCGGGTATTGGCTTGGCGGCTGTGCAAATTGGCGAACCTCTGAACGTCATTGTCATGGACCTCGCTCGCGAAGGCGAAGAAGCGCAGCCCAAATATTTTGTCAATCCAGAAATCCTAGAAAGCGTGGAAGAGACTCTGCCTTACCAAGAAGGCTGCCTGTCAGTTCCCGAAGTATATGAAGAAATAGACCGCCCCGAGCGCGTGCAAATCACCTATCTGGATTATAATGGCGAGCGCGTCACAGAATGGG
>CAYWSI010000094.1:0-7385 GCA_964460585.1 uncultured Algimonas sp. | reverse complement strand
CCGCAAGCCGATTGGGTAGCCGCTATGGACGCGGCCAAAGGCGCAAAAGTTTTCAAAAAATGTAAGTCTTGCCATAATGTCGAGCCGGGCGGCGCGCATAGTACCGGCCCTGCCCTTTACGGCGTGGTTGGAAATGACATTGCCTCTAAAGATGGGTTTAAGTTCTCTGCCGCGATGACAGGGCTTGAAGGCAATTGGACTTATGAAGCGCTAGACGAATATCTCAAAAAACCAGCTAAATATGCGCCTGGCACGGCTATGAATTTTGTCGGCCTTAAAAAGCCGGAAGACCGCGCCGCTGTGATTGAATATCTGCGCGCTGCCGACGACTCGCCAGAAGCCTTGCCTGTCGCTGCATCTGCCGAGACTGAAATGACCAAAGAGGTCATGGTTGAGGGCGAAACGGAAAAGACCGAAATGGTCGACGGCGAGATGGTCAAAGACGAAATGATCAAGGAAGAAATGGTCAAAGAAGAGATGATCAAGGACGAAATGGTCAAAGAAGAAATGATTAAAGAGGACATCGTCAAAGAGAAAATTGAAGACGTCATTAAAGACAAAATCAAGGATATTGAAACGCCGGAATAGGCCTTATTTCAAATCCATAAAATGAGCCCGCTTCACGCGGGCTTTTTTGTGCCAGTTTTAATTCAAAGCCGCTTCACCGTCCGGACGGGCCCGATGCGCGCGGCAGCGGTGTCTACAGGCTCTAAGGCCGTACACATATGATGCGCATTGGCGTGGAGGAGCTTATCACCATCCACCACAATCCCGACATGACCCGCCCAAAAAAGTAAATCCCCTGCCTGTCTCTCTGCGAACTCAACGGCTTGCCCTAAAGCGGTTTCCTGTTGGTCCGCATCACGCGGTGCATCCACGCCTGTCGCCGCCAGCGCGCTTTGTACGAGACCAGAACAATCCACCCCAACCCAGCCCGTGCCGCCCCAAATATAAGGCAGGCCCAGCATATCTCTGGCTATGTCGGTAAAGGGGCGACTGGAGTTTTCAGATAGAAGCTGAACATGGCGCGCATGGATAAATCCACCTTGCGTTACTTTCAAAAACCCGTCCCGCATTTTACCGTCGACAACAGCATTACGCGGCAAATGTCCGATGAGGGGTGATTTTATATCAGCGGATTTAAAAACCGCGGCTGAGACTGCGCTAATGCGGTGGGTCGGATTTAGAGGAGAATTAGATAAGTTAGATAGAGGAATTTCACCAATATAATCAACGCGTTCAGATGTTGGAAGAATAGACCTTAACGCTCCGCGGCACAGCCCATCTTTCGTCTCAATCACCTCAAATCTTTGTCCGTAAAGCGCTTGCGTCCCCATAGACGCTCCAATCCGCAAATCTGCGGACGGGCTGGCAACATAATAAGTTTGGGTTTTTATGCCGCGCTCTAGATGCGTTCGGCTATCCCCTGACATGACAGCTTTAGCAGCGCTCGGCTTGGATAATATCCGCGAATTGAGACAGGAAATGAATGCCTGACGGTGTGCGGGTCAGGATAACGGATCGCTTGTCGCGGTGGTCTGGTTTACGCTCAATATAGCCTAGCTTACAGAGGCTATCTGTGGCGCGGCTAATGGCGGCTTTTGTGACATTTAAATGTTTGGCTAGAGAGCGAACCGTATGCAGTCCGTCGTCTAAATAAATCGTCATGAGCATAGCGAGTTGACGGGCCGATAAATCCGGGGCGTCGGAGCGAACTGTGGCCAAAGTCACGCGGTGCCAAAATGAAAGACTATCTTTACGAGACACCCTGTCGGATTGAATTTTCCTGACGGCAGGACTGGCAATTTTTGGGGCATCCGTGACGGACACAAGGCGGGGCGCGAAAGCAGTTTCAGTGGCAGGCATTATCGCGTCTCTCCTTAAACAGTGAAGTATATCTGTTTGACGAATCAGTGAATCGCATAGTCGGGATTCAGCGGTCAAGGGAGTGTGAAGGCGAACAAGCAGCTAGAGGAGTCAAGTGATTCAAACAAAAGGAAATTTTGGCTGAAATTTATTTCAACTTACGCCGTAAAACCGGCCTGCTCAGCCGCTTTATAATCGATAGATATGCCGTTGGCCCAAATCACCTCGCAGTCATCCGCTTTTTGACCTCTGATGTGAGGCCTACCTAAGATGTTAAACGCGCATTCAAGCCGCCCGCTTTCAGCCAAGCATAGACAGCGCGGACAGCATACATATCCCCGCCCTTGGGGTGGGCGGGACGCGCCGTTGGGTTCCAGCCATAGGTATCAAAATGCATCCAAGGGGTCTCTTTGACAAACCGTTCTAGGAATAAAGCCGCTGTGACAGAGCCTGCAAAACCGCCGCCTGCATTTTTCAACGTCGCAATGGGCGAGCTCAACATAGAATTATAAGGCTGCCAAAGCGGGAGGTTCCAGACAGGGTCATGTTGGGCGGTGCCATGAGCTGCAACGGCCTCAACGGGCGCGCTGCGATTACAAAACATAGGCGGCAGATGCGGCCCGAGCGCCACGCGCGCCGCGCCGGTCAGCGTAGCAAAATCAATCATGAAGGCGGGGGCATCTTCTGCCGCTTTGGTTAAAGCGTCGCCTAAGACGAGCCGCCCTTCCGCATCCGTATTATCAATTTCAACTGTAATACCGAGGCGGGTCTGTAAAATATCTCCCGGACGGTAAGCATTAGAGGAGACAGCATTTTCGGCCACTGCGAGTAAGCAGTGCAAGCGAATAGGCAAATCATTCGCCATAATCATATGCGACAGTGCCAAAGCATGCGCCGCGCCGCCCATATCTTTTTTCATCAGGCGCGCACCAGAGGCGGACTTCATATTGACCCCGCCCGTATCAAAGGTGATGCCTTTACCGATAATCGCCAAACGCGGATGAGAGGGGTCGCCCCACTCTATCTCGACAAGACGCGGCGCTTCATGGGCTGCGCGGCCCACCGCATGTATCATGGGAAAGTTTTGCGCCAATAAATCCTCACCCACGACGGAGGAAACCTCCGCGCCAAATGTTTTCGCTAAATCTCTGGCCGCTTGTTCAAGGGCGACTGGCCCCATGTCACTCGCGGGTGTGTTGATGAGGTCACGGCAGAGGGCTGTTGCCGCGACGCTAGATATGATTTCTGTCTCATTGTCCTCATCCTTCAAAACAAGGACTGGAGGTGTGGACTTATCAGAGAGATAACGGTCAAACTTATAGGCCCCCATACCCCATGCGATGGCCGCTAGATGAAGGTTAAATTCTGCGGGTGCATGCCCAAAGACATAATATCCCTGCGGCAAAGCCCCGCCTAAACTGCCCAAGCGCATCTCAGGCATAGCATCACCCTCGCCTAATCCGAATAACACGCGCTTCACGCGTCCATCCGCCTCTGGCAAGCGCACTCTCTGTCCAGCTTCCGCGGTAAAGTTTCGTTCCCCTGCGAAAACACGCTGTGCTTCTGTTAAGGATTTCGCATATCGCTCCCAATCATCGGTCCTGATAAGTTCCAAAAACACAGGCACAACTTCGCTGGGTAAGTCTTGATGACGTATAAATGGCTGTGATGCGGCTTCAGACATGATGATTCCTGCAAAATTTAACTCTGTAAGGTGAATCCCTAAGGGTTTGTAAACGCGGCGTTAACCCTATTCGTTCAGATTTGTTAACGAAATCCGTAAATGACGCATTTTGCGCCGTTTCGCGGATATACCCATTGAAAGGCCGAACAGACCATGATTCATCGTCCTCATATATTGTCCGCGTTAATTGCAGGCACAGCCCTCCTCGCGGCAGGCTGTTCGGTTGCACCGCCTATTACGCCGCAGGAAACACAAATTAAGACAGATTTGGATGTAAATAATTTCCTCCCGGCCACCCGTGAAATGCGGGATGCTATCGAGACACAGGAATTATTCGCGCAAGCGGCATTTTGGTCAAATGAATATCATCTAAATCCCAGTGACCTGGAAGCTGCACTCAAACTCTCCTCAGCCGTTCGCCGTTTGGGTAATCCCGGACGCGCCGTTGAGATTACCCAACAAACGCGGGCACTCTATCCACGGGATCCTTACCTCATTGCAGAATATGCGGCGGCTTTAATTGCGACGGAACGCTCTTATGACGCCATAGATATTTTAAATAAAGGCATATCAACAACCCCGAATTATGGGCGGCTATGGTCTTTAAAAGGGGCTGCTCTCGATCAACAAGAACGTTACGCCGAAGCGCGGCAACATTATGATCGCGCTCTGCGTATTACGCCGAATGACCCGAATGTTATGGCGAATATTGGCTTAAGCCATGCCTTATCTGGTGACCCCGCAACAGCGGAAGGATGGCTGCGCCGGGCAGTTAGCTTGCCAAATGCATCAGAGAGTGTGAGACAAAATTTAGTTCTTGTCCTACAGCTCCAAGGCAAAACAGCTGAAGCACAGAGACTGGCAAATTCAACACGGACACAAACACAATTCCCGTCCGTGCGCCCTGCGCATAATGCTGCATCCATTCCCGCACGCGCTCAGACGAGTCCATTAGCCGCGCGGCCGCAAGGTTATCAACCTCAAGCGCGGCTTCAGACGAGCGCCCCGCAAGGTCAGCAATTTAAGAGTGCCTCAGATGCTGTACGCGCCGTTGCTGCAAACCGCGCTGGGCAAGCTGTGCCACAAGGGCAACCCCCGCAGGCCTTTGTCCAGACAGCGCCAGCTCCAACATCAGCCGCGCCGCAAGGTTCCCCTCAACAACAAGGCTATCCTCAATTCGGCAATCCAGCAGTAAACACCCAAGTTGATCGCCGCGCCCCGAATAGACGTCGCCGTTAAAACCGCGCCTCACCCATTAAAATAATAAAGCCGCTTTCATTTTGAAAGCGGCTTTTTTTATGGCTTATTCTTTTTTGTCTTGAAAGACTTTAGATGAGGTCCAACGTAAGGCTCTCCCTTTTGGCTCTCAAACTTTTAAGAAAAACTTAGCTTTAGCTAGAATGCGGCGCTCATCCGTAGGGCGGCTGGTGTCAAGATCACGATAAACAAGACAGGCAGGAAGAATAAAATCATCGGAACCGTCAACTTCGCTGGAAGCGCCGCCGCTTTTTTCTCCGCTTGCATAACGCGCAACTGACGATTTTCATTCGCCATAGTCCGCAAGGTGTCCCCAAGCGGCGTACCGTAACGTTCCGCCTGAACAAGCGCCGTCGCAACCGCGCGAATACCAGGGTGATTATTCCTACGAGCAAGGTTTTCATAAGCGAGACGACGAGATGTGAGATATGATAATTCAGCGGTCGTAAGAGAAAATTCCTCTGCGAGTTCAACAGAAGAATCGCCCATTTCTTCGGCCACTTTAGCAAATGCCAATTCAACCGACATGCCAGATTCCACACAAATGAGCAGCAAATCAAGCGCGTCTGGGAAGACCGGCATAATAGAGGCCAAGCGTTTATTCGATATATTTTTAATATAGATGGCTGGTAGGTAATACCCAAATAAAACTAATCCTAATGTCCCTGCAATACGCTGTGTAAAGTCCCAGCCAGCGACATTCAAAACCACAAAGGCAATGAGGCCAAGAACTAACATTCCAATTGGAAGGACCAAACGCGCCATATAGAATATATAAATGGGTTTTTGACCCCGTAGGCCCGCCTGTGCCATTTTATCCTTTAGGTCAGAGGCTTCGAGTAGTTTTTCCAAACTGAAACGATCCACGAGATTTTTCGCGACGCCCTTACCATCAGCCCGCAAACGGGCTTCATTTTGTAGATTATCTAATCGGTTTTGGCGCATGTTTTCACGCGCAGTAGAAACGGATTCCATGCGTTTCTTCTTTTTATCACTTTCAAACATTGGAACAATGACGATCCAAAAAGACGCAATGAAAAGCGCTGTGATAAGCAGAGAGCCTGCTGTACGGAAAAGGGCGACGGATTCTGGACTCATAACGTGATCTCTCGCCTCCCTAGAATTTGAAATTAATCATTTTGCGCATCATCAGAGTCCCCATGACCATCATAGCGGCGCCAATCATCATATTTCTTTGACCTGTCGTCGTCTTATAAAGGTCATTCATATAGTCAGGACTTGCGATTGTGACGAGAAGCATAACAATGATAGGCAAGGCGCCAATAATCATAGCAGAGACTTTGGCTTCGGCGGAAAGGGCTTTAATTTTTTCGCGTAGAATTTTTCGTCCCCGCAGAACATTGGACAAGTTCGCCAAAGCTTCGCCCAAATTACCACCTGTTGTCTTCTGAATATTTAACACGGTCGCGAAGAAATTAACTTCAGAAATAGGCATGCGTTCATACATCTGATCCAGACAAACATCGATCGGAATACCGAGGCTCTCACCTTCTACGACGCGGCGGAATTCAGATCCTAAAGGATCAGGACTTTCATGGGCAATAATTTTGAGACAATCGCCGAGCGGCAGTCCGGTTCGTACGCCACGAACAATAATATCCATCGCATCGGCAAAATGCGCTGTAAACTTCTTCTGACGACGGTTAATCGCACTATTTAATATAAAGCGGGGGAAACCAAACCCCATAACAAAAGCAAGCGCCCCGCAAACTTTCAACGGCAGTCCTAATAAAAATGGGACGGCCCCAAAAACGACCGCCAGAATGACGGAGACCATCATAAAACTTTGCGGCTTCATAGACCAATCGGCTTGCATCAGGCGCGATTCAATCGATTTAGCTTTTTTCTTCTTTGATTTTTGACGCTCTTCAATTTTACCAAGCGTTTCTTCAATCTGCTTACGGCGGCTTCCAGAATCCTCGACCTTCAGCTTCTCTCTGATATTCGACCCAAGTGTTTTCTTACCTGTAAGTTCGCGAACACGTTTCGTCTCACCAGAGGATTTTTCCCCGCCCATGAGTAAAAAGCCGGTACAGACAACAAGTCCAGCCGCGCATAATGCGAGTATCGTTTGTTGCTCCACTTAGGAACCTGCTTCATCCAGCGCTTCAGCCAGATCTTTTTCAAGGTTGAAATAACGAGCACGGTCCCAGAAAGCTGGACGCGCAATACCTGTCGACTTATGTTCGCCTATGATATTTCCGTTGGCGTCTTCACCGTCCATTTCATAGACGATTAAATCTTGGGTGACGATGACGTCGCCTTCCATCCCGATAACTTCAGTAATATTTGTAATCCGGCGCGATCCATCACGCAGGCGAGTCGCTTGAACAATCACATCAACGGACCCAACAATCATTTCACGAATTGTTTTCGCGGGTAGAGAGAAACCGCCCATTGTAATCATAGATTCCAAACGCGAGAGAGCCTCACGCGGTGAGTTAGCATGGAGCGTTCCCATGGAACCATCATGGCCCGTGTTCATCGCTTGCAAAAGGTCAAAGGCTTCTGGTCCCCGCACCTCACCCACGATAATCCGTTCAGGACGCATCCGCAG
>CAYWSI010000093.1:0-7539 GCA_964460585.1 uncultured Algimonas sp. | reverse complement strand
TAAGGGCGCGTTCTTCTTTGCCCTGAATAAGCGATTGCAGCAGCACTAAAACCGCTGACATAATCAGCGCGAGCAAGGTTGTCGTAAAGGCCACGCCGAGGCGCGAAGTCACCTGATAGAGGAAATCATCGGCTTCTGCATTGGCCGGCACGCCGGCATATTGCAGGGCAAACATAATCCCCATCACGGTTCCGATAAATCCGAGAGACGGGATAAGCCATGTCAAATAGCGCATCATGGAATAGCGCAAATCAATCTCATGCATATAAAGTTCGAGCGAGGAGTTCAGCACGGAGATCGCTTGGTCTTCATTCCGGCTCATCCGAAATTGATCGATGGTCCGCTCAATCATACGCGGTAAAAAGGCGGCGCGGCCAAAGCGGCGATCCACAATCCCAGTTTTAATTTTGCCTAAAGTGTCCAAATCCAAGGCCCGCCCATCTGTCGGAAGATAGCCGCGCTTGAGCTGATTTTCTTCATCGCTGGCAGCGGACCACCGCAAGAATAATTCTCCAAAGCCGATGAAAAGCGCGACCCACATGATGTTCTGCACGGTGAAGGGCCAAAAACTCGCATCCGCATCCAGCAGGATTTCTTGCAAGGCGGGCGAGAAGGTCACGCGGATAATACCAATGGTGACAATCGCGCCGATTACGGCGACCAAAAGAACAAAAAGTCTTCGGAATAAATTTGTAGAGGTATTCATATCAATCTTACCTAATCACATACACCAGCCGAGGTCGACGCCAAGGCCATAAATTGTCCATTATTTCTGGCCGCGAGATTTTCCATAAAATCCACTGTACCACGATAATCAAAGTAATTCCCCACGACGACCGAGTGAATTTCTTTCGGCCCGCCTGGCAAAGCCGCATTCCGCCGCGTAATTTCTGCAATCAGGCGGTTGGGCGAGAGGCCATTATTGGCCTTAGGGTTGGGCAGGCCGTCACTGACAAGGAAAATCGCCTGTCCAGGCCCGGCAAACATTTTATCAAAAGCGTCGAGCATAGAGGCCGAGCCACCGAAATTTCGTGTGAGGCCCTTAGCAAAATCAATCGCCGCCGTCTTCGTCCCGCCCGCATTAATTTGGCGCAGCCCCCCCGTGCTAGGCCATTGGCGCAGACGCGCACCCGCATCTGTTTGCTGAAAGCCAACAATTTTCACAGCGTGATTATCTTGCAAGGAAAGCACAATCCGTTCGACAGATTTATTGACACTCGCTTCATGGCCGCCCATGCAGCGGCTCATATCCATCGCGACAACAATATCATCCGCCGTGGTATTCATACCCAAAAAGCGAAAGGAGACAGTCGCGGGTTCAGGCAGCGGGCCGGGTTCTTCTTCAATAGGTTCAGGAATAACGACAGCGGGCGGCGGCGTGGCGGCGGCTTTTTTCTCGAGCAGGCTTTGCTCCGCCGCCCGTAGCTTATTCAATAGCTCTTGCGCATCAGACTTTATATCAGACACATTTTTCGCCATGGCAGAGCGCTTAATTTCCAGCGCCTTTTTCTTTTCTTCCGTTTCGACCGAGCTTTCCTGCGCGGCGCGTAAGAGCTGCGCAATCGCATTTTCAGGAGTCTTTTCGCGTAGCTCATTTTGGTAATAGGGCAGCAAAATAATAGCGAGCAAAGCAAAGGCTCCCATCGCCGCGGCGAAAAGGTCAATCGCCGACATAGAGAAGACTTCGATCTCGCGTGAGGCGCGTCGCTTCATCGTGGCCCCCTCATCGTGAACGCCCCACAAATTCACCACGGTTTTGATTGGCGAGTTCTTGCAAGAATATCGTTAGTTTTTTATCAGAGGTATAATCCCCAATCGCGACGGTATGTATTTCAGCACGCCCTCGATTACGGCGCGTCACATTTTGTATAATCGCGCCTGGCTGGCCATCATCAGGCGCACCGTCACTCATCAGGATAACCGCTTCAGGCCGCAAGTTCAGTGTCCGAATAAGTGCGCCTTGCGTCGGCGTACCCCCGCCAAACCGGCGCGGCATGGAATCGACAAAGGCGCGTGCGCGATCAAGAGTTGCGCTATCTGCCTGGGTGAGACGGCCATTTGACGGGAAACTGTCATAGGTCGGACCGCCGCGATATCCGATAATGGCGAAGCGGTTGTCAGGTTTCATTTGAGAAAGAATTTCATTGAGCGCCTCTAACACTTTAGACCTATGGGCGCGCATCGAGCCGGACATATCGACAAGTATCACAACCTCGCGCTTATCCGTCGCAAGACCCAAAATAGAAAAGGGTACGCCGCGGTTAATAGAGCGCGGGGGCTCCGGTATATCAGGCTTGGGTTCGGGCGACGGCTCAGGGACAGGGTCAGGTTGAGGCTGCGGATCCGGAATTTCGACTTCGGTTATGGCTTTTAAGACTTCGGCCAATTTGGCTTCAGTCTCACTCATTTCCACTTCTTTGGTCAAATATTGCTTATCTAAAAACCGAATTTCGCTCTCTAAAGCGCGGATGACAGACATATCTGTTCGCGTGGTTTCAGCGGCAAAACGGCGCTTTCGAACTTGTTCCTCTAGCTCTTCCATCGACACATCTGTGCCGCCCAATTTATAATAGGGAAAGAGCACCAAAACGATGAGGATAAATGCCCCTAAGGCCGCCGCGAAAAGGTCGAGCGCCGAAATTGAAAAAACAGCAATACTCCGCCGTTGCGCGCGCAGCTTATCGCCCTCCGCCAAAAATACGCAGCAGGCGATAAAGCCGGTCTTGCCTGGCTTTCGCTTTCGCGTCTTCGCTCATCTGCCGGGCAAGCGAGATAGAATCACCGAGAAGCTCACGGTCCATTTCAGAATTAATGACATCATTCGACCGCGCCAAACGTCCATCCAAATCTTCCATAAATAATGTTTCCAGATCGGATATATCCGTTTCAAAAGCTGCAAATTCAACCGCGTCTCTTTGCTGAACAAGGCTACGAGAATAAGCCTGAGTCGCCGTGCCCCAATTCGGATCCGTATCTGCCCCAAGCCGGGTTAAGCTTTCCGTCAAAATTTGACGTAAGAATAAAGCATCTTCCGCAATTGCTGAATTTAATTCAGGGTTCGTGAGCGTATTATCAAAGGCAATCAAGCTGTCCGTTTGGCCTTTAATAAAAACCTCACAGCTGTCTGCAAAATCGATCAAAAAATTCATACTGGAGACAATAACTTGCGGCGCGGCCTGACGCAGGACGGGGTTTGCAATATCTTCAATCACAGACAGAACAGGTGTACCGATTTCAACAGCAGGCTGGCCATAGTGATTAAAGAGCGCGCGGCTTTCATCCTCGGCGCCATAACCTACATCACGAACTAATTGAAAAAACTGATAGCGGGCGGTCGAATCATCTGTTGGGAACTCCGCCATTTGCGAAATACAGCGGTCTTGATTATTCGCCGCAGCCGCAGGCGTCTCGTCCAAACCATAAAGCTCAGCTGTTGTCGCCGCCTCTTGTGCAAAACCAATAATCGGCCATGCCAAACACAGCGTCGATATGAGCGCGGCCCTCAACATTAATTCACGGCCCCGCCTGTCAAACCATCAAAAGGGGATGCAGCTTTTTGTGTCGACGCACCTTGGTCAATACCTGCAGCAAAAATACGGGTGTCATCTTCGCGTCCCGATTGGCTTACGCGCACGACGCCATCTGGACGCCCTTGCGCGAAACTCCCCTCATAAGAGAGGCTACCGAGAGAACTGTGTTTAATCATGAGCCCTGGGCCGTCAGCATAGCCATTTCTTGCATAGCCATAATACTCAGTCACATCGTCACTGCCTTTCAAGACACCTGCACCTGAACCATTGGCTAAGCCGTTTTCACATACACCAAGCCAAGTGCCGCGCTTTGCTCCGCCCGCGTCCAAATAAGCACATTGCGTGGCGACCGTTTCAAGTGAGCGTTGTTTCGAGCTATAAAGATCCTGTAATTTCGACTGCAAATCTTCATAACGAATAGCGGTGATTGTCTCATTTGAATCAAGCAAATCCAAGGTCACAGTTGTTTGCTGATCCAGCGCTGGAACGATAGAATTTAAATAATTCACGCCAACTTGCTTAGAAAGTTGTGCTTTGGAATAGGCCTCTGTGGCGGCAAAAATACCCGCTTGGGTCAAGATGGACCCTGCGGCCGAGCGTTGACGGCGCCCAGATTCGCTGCTGCTACTCCCCGTACTCGCCGCGACACCCCCGACGACAGAGGCAACCGCAAGAACCGATGCCAAGTTTTGTTGACGCGCCAGGGTGCGGCGAGTTTCCAGAACATTTTGTTCTGCGGCAATCATATCCCGCACTTGCGCGCCTAATTCCCCGTTATGAATACCATCAAAAATACGTAAGGATTGGACGGATAAATATTTGCGCTGGGCTTCTAGCAAACGTTCTGCATAGGCCGCGCGGGCCGCATAATCATCTTCATCACTGCCAACAAATGTGAGGGCTGCAAGGCTTGGGTCAAATTCTGCAATACTCGCAGCACGGCCATGCATGACCGCTTTTTCCGTATCCAACCCGTTAATCAGAGCCACAATACGGCTGGCCAGCGCATCCGTATAAACATCATCAATCGGATCAACGGTGCCGTCGCTGGCCCCTTCCAAAAGGAACATTTCAGATTTGGGAATGCGGACTTTTTCAACCGGCAAAACTAAGGTCGCATTTTTATCTGACCGGGTCGCCAAAGATTGGACCGAAACCGCCTGTTGCGTGTCATTTGTAATATAAGAAATAAAATCTAGCTCTGGGGTGACAGGCTCCAAATCACCGCGCTGCAACGCGTCAATTGTTTCAAGAGCGGCTTCTCGGCCTTCTGCGGCTGCACGGGAGACAAGCGGACGTGAGGCCAAAAGCAAACCTTGATTAGGCGCGCTGGCGCGGTGGTCCGTCCGAACGGTCACAAGCGGCGTGATGAGATCGCCGAATGTCAACGGCAGATGGTTGCTCATCATCTTACTATGGTCTGGAAAGCTATAGGTCGCAAAATCAACTGAGACGACAGAAGGTAAGTCTTCGGCGGCTGTCATAGGCTCTGAGGTCAGCTCGCCCCCAGGTCCAAGTTTCACAGCATGCGGCGAGAGCAAGACGCCGTGCTCAGGCAGTTTTGCCGCGAGCTCTTTATAGAGAGACAAAGCAAAATAATTAGATTTTATAATCGTAGCATCAGCAACTGCAACGGTTTCAATTGTATTCGTGACACCGCGGCCAGGGGTGCCGCCAATCGCTTGTTTGGCAAAAGCGCGATGAAACACATCTTTTGCATCTTCTTCGACGACAGCAGGATAGCGAACAACCGCCAAGACGCCCCCATCGGGAATATCGGCCCGCAAAGATTCAGTGGGTGCAGATTTATTAACGACGGATTCGCTAATGCCCTGCGCGGTCGTGGCGCAGCCCGTGCTCAAGGCCCCTAATGCGAGCAAAGATGACGCTAATAATACCTGTTTCAACATAACCAGGCCCTATAAAAATCCAGATTAACCTTTGCTGAAGGAATTTTAAGGCCGCTGCAAGCTACAGTCTGTTAATGTGATTGTCAGTTTTTCGTGAGCTATCAAGCGGTTCTAGGCCGCTTTCGCCTCCAAAGAGAAAGCATGCAGGCGCTCTACTTCTTCGCTCACGGCCTCCAAAACTGCGCGGTGTTTGGCGAGTGTGCTCATGCCGTCAAAGGCGTCAGCCACAATAACGACGTGAATATGGGTCTCTGCGCTCATGTCCTTATCTGGGAAAGCGGCCTTATGTTCCGCCGCTCCGCCATGTCCGGCATGGAGATGCGACTGATCTTGTACCTCCAACTGCGACGGATTGAACCTTTGGGTGAGTTTTTCCTTGATTGCCTCGGCTAAAATGCCCATCTTGCGCGGTCCTCATTGCTTTTTCACGAATAGAAGATCTTACCTATGGCGTCTGGTTACGAATATAAACCCAAAGGCATCGATATTAGCATTAGTGCTGCGAAGAAAAAAAAGAAGAAAAAGCCAGAAGAGCTGCCCTGTGAATGGGCGGGTTGTGCGGAGAACGGCGGCTGTAAAGCGCCGAAGTCACCTGACCGCCTGCGCGACTACTTTAATTTCTGCACCAGACATGCGCGCGAATATAATAAAAACTGGAATTTCTTTAACGGCATGACCGATGAAGATATTCAAGAATGGCAAGTTGGCGCACGCCATGGTCACCGCCCAACATGGGATGTGCGCAAGAATACGGGCGAGCGCGCCAAGGCACAGAAGAAACGCCGCGCGGGTCATACGTCCGCGACCTCCGAAGGCTATAATATTTTCGGTGACGGCAAAGAAGAACAAACCACCGCACCCTCTCGCCGCCTGTCCAAAATGCAGCAAAAAGCCCTCAATGACCTCGGCCTCGATGATACGGCGACAAAATCGGATGTGCGCAAACGCTATACCCAGCTCGTCAAACAACTCCATCCCGATGCCAATCAGGGCAAGCGGAATACGGAAGAAAGCTTTCAGCGTGTTGTCAGCGCCATGAAAGTCCTAAAGACAACAAATTTAGGGTAAGGATAGATCAATGACCGACTCGCAATTCCCGCTCTCTGCACCTGACACGACAGTCAATGCGCGTGAGACATTTGGTGTAGATTTCGACATGGAGATTCCGGCCTTCTCACGGCGCAGCGAGCATGTCCCAGACATTGATGAGGCGTACCGCTTTGATAGCCGGACAACCCAAGCCATTTGTGCGGGCTTTGCCTATGATCGCCGGGTCATGGTGCAAGGCTATCACGGAACGGGTAAGTCGACTCATATTGAACAAGTCGCCGCGCGGCTAAACTGGCCCCTCGTCCGTATCAATCTAGACAGCCATGTCAGCCGGATTGATCTCATCGGTAAAGACGCGATTGTCCTAAAAGACGGCAAACAGGTCACAGAATTTCGCGAAGGGCTTTTGCCTTGGGCGTTGCAAAATCCTGTCGCACTCACCTTTGATGAATATGATGCGGGCCGCCCCGATGTGATGTTTGTCATCCAGCGCATCCTCGAAGCGCAAGGCCGCCTGACCCTGCTCGACCAAAATAAAGTCATCACGCCGCATAAATCTTTCCGTATTTTTGCGACGACCAATACGGTGGGCCTCGGCGACACAACGGGTCTTTATCACGGCACGCAGCAGATTAACCAAGGCCAAATGGACCGCTGGTCTGTGGTCTGTCAGCTGAACTATCTCTCCAATGACGAAGAAGAAAAAATCGTCCTCGCAAAAAGCCCCGCTTATGACACGAATGAGGGCCGCGACCTGCTCGCCTCTATGGTGCGCGTCGCCGATATGACCCGCAAGAGCTTTATCGCTGGCGATATCTCAACCGTTATGTCGCCGCGCACGGTGATGAATTGGGCCGAGAATGCCCGTATTTTCGACGGCGATATCGCGCAGGCCTTCCGCCTGACCTTCCTGAATAAATGCGACGAGCTGGAACGCCCCATCATAAGCGAATTTTTCCAGCGGGCGTTCGGGAGCGATTTGGAAGAGAGCGCAGTGACGATGATGTCGGTGTAAATTTTAATGCGAAGGTTTATAGTCAAAATAAGGT
>CAYWSI010000092.1:0-7748 GCA_964460585.1 uncultured Algimonas sp. | reverse complement strand
GATGCGGGTTTACATGCGCTAACCGATGCCATTCTAGGCGCGATGTGTTTTGGCGACATTGGCGATCATTTCCCGCCCTCTGATCCGCAGTGGAAAGGTGCATCTTCTGATAAATTCTTGAACTTCGCGATTGAAGAATTGACCCGGCGCAATGGCGCGCTGCAACATATTGATGTGACGTTGATTTGCGAGAAACCAAAAATCAAACCCCACCGCGACGCCATGCGAGCGCGTATTGCAGAGCTTTGCGCCATCCCGCTGTCCCGCGTGAGTGTAAAAGCGACCACCACCGAGAAACTTGGCTTTACGGGACGCGGTGAAGGCCTCGCCGCACAAGCCACCGCGACAGTGAGGTTTGACGGATGAGCCAAAACCTTCTTGCAGAGATATTCGCGCTATCCGACCAACTCATTAAAACGGCTCGAGGTCAAAACGTGACATTAGCAACGGCGGAAAGCTGCACGGGTGGATTAATCGGTGCGGCAATTACTGCGACAGCAGGCAGTTCTTCCGTCTTTCACGGCGGCATTATTGCCTATCATAATGATGTAAAGGTCAGTCAGCTTGATGTTGATCAACTTAGTCTCGACGCGCATGGCGCAGTCAGTGAAGCGATTGCTATAGAAATGGCGCGGGGATGCCGAGAGCGCCTCGGCATCGACATCGCTGTTTCCGTGACAGGTATTGCGGGTCCAGGAGGAGGCAGCGCGGATAAACCCGTAGGAACAGTTTGGATTGGGCTGGCAACACAAGACGACGCCACCGCAGAATTACATAATTTTCCCGATAAGAGCCGCAATAAAGTCCGAGATTACGCCTGCCTTGCAGTTTTACAAACCTTCATTAAAGCCTTGTCATAAAGCGCTTTTATACGGACAGGCCATGTTTTTTTACTTCAGCGGTAAAGTCATAGTCCATCTCACCCATGACAGGTAAAATTTGAGCCGCTCGCCGTTCAAATGCAGAGACAATATGCACAGATGCCTTTTCAAATTTATCTCGCAATAGAAACTCTAAAGCTCTTGCCTTTAATCTGACATCCACAACGACATCGACCAAGGTTGAGCCATCTTCTAAAGCGTAGAACTGCCACTGATTGACAAGAGACTTTACAGCCCCGCCCTTCTCGGCTTTTTTAACTTCAATCTTTAGAGCCTCGGTATCCGTCGTGACAAGAGAACGAAAAGACTCGCTGATCATTTTATAGGCCACAACCGCCTCTGCTTCGAACTCCGTCTCAGAGAGCGTCTTCGTTATACGCAAAGCGGAAATCAAATTGATAAACTCTGGATATGCCTCAACATCCGCTACAAGGCGGAATAAATCTTCGGGACTATTTCTTATTCGGCGAATAATATGGGCGTTTGGCATATCATCACTTCGCCAATTGCGCCTCACGCGCAGCTCGTAATTGAGCAAAGTCGCTATCAGCGTGATAAGATGAACGGGTCAATGGACTCGCGGACACCATAAGAAACCCTTTGGCCCGCGCGATTGTCTCATAAGATTTAAATTCTTCTGGCGTTACAAAGCGTTCGAGCTTGGCATGTTTTCGGGTTGGCTGAAGATATTGGCCGATTGTCAGGAAATCCACACCGGCGGATCGCATGTCATCCATGACCTGCATAATCTCTTCTTTGGTTTCGCCAAGACCAACCATCAAACCAGATTTGGTAAATTGGGCGGGATCACGGTCTTTCACCTTCTCTAACAAGCGCAACGAATGGTAATAACGCGCACCGGGCCGGATTTTCAAATATAAGCGCGGCACAGTTTCGAGATTATGGTTGAATACATCTGGCTTGGCATCAATCACGATATTCGGGGCATCGCCCTTTCTTAGAAAGTCGGGAGTCAAAATTTCAATCGTCGTCACAGGTGAACTCGCGCGGATGGCCTCAATAACGTCAACAAAATGCTGGGCACCGCCATCATCCAAATCATCTCTATCGACGGAGGTGATGACAACATGTTTCAGGTTCATTTCTAAAACGGCTTCAGCAATTTTTTTTGGCTCATAAGCATCCACCTCTTGCGGAAGACCCGTCGCAACATTGCAAAAGGCACAAGCCCGCGTGCAAATTTCTCCCAAAATCATGAAAGTCGCGTGAGATTTTTCCCAGCATTCGCCGATATTGGGGCACGCCGCCTCTTCGCACACCGTCACAAGACCTTTGTCTTTCACGATTTTACGGGTTTCAGCATAGCCTTTTGATGTCGGCGCTTTGACACGAATCCACTTTGGCTTGCGTAAAACTTCCGTATCAGGCTTATGCGCCTTCTCAGGATGACGCACCCGGTCTGAATTTATGTCAATCAATGTAGCCATGCGCGTTAGATGGGCTTTTTAGGTCCAATGTTCAACCTGAATCGGCAATATCTGGTAGCCAGACACTGTGTATTTTTTTGATTTCAAACCCCCTCAGTTCAATCTAGCTTAGACCTCCGTGGTTAGAAATATTAACCATAGATCCCGCATTTCCACGTTATTTCTCTCCATCGGTACTTTATTTGCATAGGATTAACGCAAATCAATTATGTAATCGGGCACTGGCTCATTTTACGCCAGTGGGAAATGTTATGACTAATACGGCTACAGCGGAAACAAGGCCCTTAGGCGCCAAGAACGACATTCGTGAAGGTCATGATAATTTTTTCACGCCCCTCAGACTGCTTTTCGCCTCTCTTGTGGTTTTCGGCCACGCATTTGGTGTCGCCTTAGGTCACTCTAGCGCAGAGCCACATGTTCTTTTTCATTATACATTTAGCTATCTTGCCGTAAATTTATTCTTTATCGCGTCTGGCTTTCTTGTAACAAAATCAATGGTTTATCGCGGCGATACGCCGAGTTTCATCTCGGCACGCGCACTTCGGATTTTCCCAGCGCTTATCGCCCACGTTCTATTTGTTATGTTGATTATCGGCCCTCTTGGGACGAACCTCCCGCTATTGGAATTTTTCAGCGATCCCAGTTGGTATATGCAGCCCTTAATGGTTCTCACCTTCGTTGACACAGACATGGTCATGCCAGGTATGTTTGCGACCAGTGGTGAACCGCTCGCGTCCGCACCCCTCTGGACACTTCGCTTTGAAGTCCTAGCCTATATCGGCACACTCCTTGTGTTTTCTATTGGATTTCTACGGAAAAAATGGATGGTACTGCTCCAATTTATACTCCCGTCCATTGCTTGGATTGTGGGTCAACACTTCGGTATATTCGAAAAACTGCCAGCAACCATTGAAAATCTAGCCCGTTTCGGAATCGCTTATGGTTTAGGCGCAACAATTTACGCCTATCGTGACCGCATTTCATTTAGCTGGATTGCATTTATTGCATTCATTATCGTGAGCTATCTCATGCGAAATACGCCCGTGATTGAAGTCACAATCAATTTAGCACTCGCTTGGTTTATTTTCCGCGTCGCTTATTTACGCATGCCAAAATTCAACTGGATGCAGCGTATCCCTGACTTGTCCTATGGTATCTATATTTACCACTGGTGTGTGATGCAGCTTCTATTCTATTGGATGCCGCACCTGAGCTGGTTAGAGCTGTTCGTCCTCACCTTCCCGCCGACTGTCGGATTGGCCGCTTTGAGTTGGTATGTTGTCGAAAAGCCAGCCTTGAACAGCAAGACACGCTTTGCGAATTGGATGCGAAATATCGGACTAAAACGTCCAGTCGCCAACCGAGAGCTATTACTCGACTAGGCTTATCAATGGGCTAGAAGTGGATTGTCTGGTCATACGCGTCCAGCACAGCTTCATGCATCATCTCTGATAATGTTGGATGCGGGAACACCGTTTCCATCAACTCATGCTCGGTCGTTTCTAGCTTTTGCGCAATCGTGTAACCTTGGATAAGCTCTGTGACTTCTGCGCCAATCATATGGGCGCCAAGTAGCTCGCCCGTTTTGGCATCAAAGATAGTTTTGATAAGACCCTCGGGCTCGCCCAAAGCAATCGCTTTGCCATTTCCAACATAGGGGAAGCGGCCGACTTTAATATCATATCCAGCCGCTTTAGCCTGCGCTTCTGTATGGCCGACGCTGGCGATTTGCGGATGGCAATATGTGCAGCCCGGAATCGCATTTGCATTGAGCGGATGCGGGTTCTTGCCGGCAATTTTCTCAATACAGATAATGCCCTCATGTGAGGCTTTATGCGCGAGCCAAGGCGGGGTGGTGACATCGCCAATCGCGTAGAGTCCGGGAACGCCTGTATAGCTAAATTCATCAACTTCGATATGGCTGCGGTCGATTTTTACGCCTAGCTTTTCAAGGCCCATATCTTCCGTATTGCCCACAATCCCAATCGCCAAGATAACGCGGTCAAATTGTAGCGTCTCATCCTTACCGTCTGTTGAGAGGACCGCAGTGACACCCTTGGCATCAGTCTTGACGGATTTCACTTGGGTTTTCGTTTTTATCGTCAGCCCGCGTTTTTCGAAGGATTTCTGTGCCATTTTAGAAATCTCTTCGTCTTCTGCAGGCAAAATTCGGTCGACCATTTCCACCACAGTCGTCTTTGCACCAAATGCGCTAAAGAAGCTCGCAAATTCCATCCCAATCGCGCCAGAACCAATAACGAGCAATTTGCCGGGAACCGTATCCGGCGTCATGGCTTCGCGCGCCGTCCAGATAAATTTCCCGTCAGGTTCAAGGCCTGCTTGCGGAATGGTGCGGGCACGTGCGCCGCTGGCCAAGATGACATGTTTCGCGCTATAGGCTTTTCCGTCAACGGTCACTTTCGGCGCAGGCTTTCCAGCACTTAGCGTCGCAAATCCTGAGATAACTGTGACTTTGTTCTTCTTCATCAAATGTTTGATGCCGCCAGAGAGCTGCCCCGCAATATCGCGGGAGCGTTTGACGATTTTCGCGAGATCAAAACTCGGCTTTGCACTTAAGCCATAATTCTCGGCATGCTGCATATTATGGAAGACTTCGGCAGAGCGCAAAAGCGCCTTGGTCGGGATACAGCCCCAATTCAAACACACACCGCCTAAGTCGGCCTTTTCAACAATCGCGGTTTTCATCCCTAATTGGGAAGCGCGTATCGCCGTCACATAGCCGCCGGGACCAGAACCAATAACAATGACATCAAAGGACGTTTCGGACATGACTAAATCTCTCTCAAACTGAGAGAGACTTATGCCGTAATTCCTTTTGGAATTGAACCTTTAATGCGCGTGATGTCTGCGCTTATTTCGAATCCCTGCCGCTTGGCGTTCTTGCTGTGTCGCCATAAGGACTGTGATGATTTCCAAACGTATAGGCGCTGCCAACTCATCAAGCTCAAGTTCATCGATAATCGCAAAAGCCGCTTCGGGTTTGCCGCATCGCGCTAAACCAGCACCAATACGGGCCCGAGCCGTGTCTCGCAGCTCGGGCGTTGAGATTTCTTGGACTAAATCCGCGGCTTCTGCCATATCCAGATTATCAACCGCGAAATCGACAATTTCCAAAACAGCTTGATCTCTCATGTCAGGGATAAGCAGCTTTCTCGCTTCCTCAAGAACCGCATCATAATCGAAACCTGAGCTCTGGCTCATCATTTTAACGCCATGAGACCCCTTACGGTTCATTTTCTTGATGACACGAATTTCAACATTCTTTTCGCCTTCTAAACCCAATTGTTTTTTCAAGACGTCCACATCAATCTCGCCATCAAGCTCGAGCGCTTCCACGTCAATTGCGTCAATATCAATCTCAATGTCGCGCGTTTCGCCCTCATCTTTCATCATGGCATCATGGTCAGTCTCCGCCATATCGGTATCGGCGTCCTTCATGCGCTTCTTAAATTTGAAGCGTTTACGCATCTTACGTTCAGCATGCGACTTACGCATAGCCTCCACCTTGTCTTTCATAATCTCAATCTGGGGTTCGCCGTCAACCTCAGCCGTCTCAAGCTTCGCCGCCATAGCATCAGCTTTCTCTTTCATGGCGTCAGCCTTATGCTTCATCTCAACCTTCTTCGAGGCGAGTTTCTTTTCAGGCTTGCTATCAGCGTTAGGTTTCGTCTTCTTAAGATATTGGTCGAGCCATTTTGTCTTAGGCTCTGATTTTTTCATTTGCGTGGCATCTGCAAGTTCCGGGTCAGCTTTGACCTCTAGGTCTTCGACAACAGCTTCGGATTTGGCAACAGCTTCGGATTTGGTAACCGTCTTAATCACGGACTTGGTCGAAGAGCCCTCTTCCGTGCCAGCGGCGACATCAGGCCCTCCGGCGAGTTTAATCTCTTCAACTCGAACATCTTTCTGATTATCTCCAGCACGCGCATCTAAGCCCGTTGTGCCAAAATAGACGATACAGCCCACGACTGCGGATAATACTCCGCCTGTTAGAATAGCTCTAGTCAACATAACAAACTCCTTGTTAAGGATTTGTTTACCATAAAAACGCGCATCACGCCAAGAGCTCTCGCCTATCAGGGGCGGTTAACTTACAGCATCATCGTGATGGGCGATTCCACATAGCGCTTAAACACGCCGAGCCATTCAGCCCCTAAAGCTCCATCAACAACGCGGTGATCACAAGTCAAAGTCACAGTCATAACCGTCGCAACCGCGATTTCACCCTCTTTAACGACAGGGCGCGGTGCGCCTGCCCCGACAGATAAAATCATCCCATGCGGTTCATTGATAATAGAGCCGAAGGACTTAATCCCCATCATGCCAAGGTTTGAGATTGAGAATGTCCCGCCCTGATATTCTTGCGGCTTGAGTTTCTTTTCGCGTGCACGGCCCGCCAAATCTTTCATCTCAACAGAGATTGTGGAAAGCCCTTTATTCTCTGCATGACGGACAATCGGTGTGATTAATCCGCCATCAATCGCAACAGCTACGGCAACATCAGCATGTTTGTGATAAGCAATGCCGTCAGGTGTGAAGCTCGCATTGGCGGCCGGCACATGTTTCAGCGCGAGGGCCGCCGCGCGGATGAGCATGTCATTGACGGAGACTTTGACGCCTTCTGGGGCCTGCGCGTTGAGTTCCTTGCGCATAGCGAGAAGCGCATCGATTTCGCAATCTACGAGAAGCGGGAAATCTGGGACATTATTATTCGACGCAGACAGACGCTTGGCGATGACTTTGCGCATACCGTCGAGTGGTTCGAGGTCATATGTCCCTGCTTCAACACCCAATTTCGCGAGATAATCCGCACCGCCAGAGCGAACCGCTCCAACTTCTGTTGTGGTAGCTGCGGCTTGAGGCGCTGCCGCCTGAGCAGAAGGTGAGAACCCATCAATATCAGCTTTTACAATACGGCCATTTGGACCAGAGCCCGTGACGCTTGCCAAATCAATTCCGGCTTCTTTCGCCAGACGTTTGGCGAGGGGTGAAGCTTTAATTCTGTCACCGGATGCTGGTGCAGACGTAGCTTTTGGAGCTGCCGCTTGCGGCGCTGGTGTAGGGGCCGCTTTGGGGGCGGGCGCAGGCTCGGGTTTTGCCGCAGCTGGTGTCGCTCCCCCGCCAGCTGTGTAACCGTCCAAGGCGCTCACATCTTCATCCTCTTCGAGCAGAATGGCGATAGGTGCATTGACCTTCACGCCGTCCGTGCCGTCTCCGACAAGAATTTTAGCGATTGTGCCTTCTTCAACAGCTTCAACTTCCATAGTCGCTTTATCGGTTTCGATTTCAGCCAAGAGATCACCAGAGGAGACAGTATCGCCCTCTTTCACGAGCCATTTAGATAATGTGCCTTCCTCCATCGTCGGGGAAAGCGCAGGCATGAGAATTTCAATGGGCA
>CAYWSI010000091.1:0-7765 GCA_964460585.1 uncultured Algimonas sp. | reverse complement strand
AACGGAAATATGAGCGGCTCGCCTATTTTACTGCCTGCCCGTCACTTAATCAATATTGCCTTGGGACTGGGCATTGCTGTGCTCATCGGCATGTTGATGAAGTCAGGCGGAACAGAGCATTGGATTATCTGGGCCTTGCTCGCGGCGGCTTTCCTGATTGGGTTCCTTTTGATTATCCCAATTGGCGGCGCGGATATGCCTGTCGTTGTGTCGATGCTGAATTCCTATTCAGGCTGGGCCGCTGCGGCGCTTGGGTTCACGCTGGGGAATTTGGCACTGATTATTGTCGGCGCGCTCGTCGGCTCTTCTGGCGCTATCCTGTCCTACATCATGTGTAAGGCCATGAACCGCAGTTTTATCTCTGTCATTCTTGGCGGGTTTGGCGCGGATGCGGCTGCTTCCGATGATGGCGATAAGGAACAACGTCCTGTCAAACGCGGCTCAGCGGAAGATGCTGCTTTCATTATGAAGAACGCCTCTAAAGTCATCATCGTCCCGGGCTATGGTTTGGCCGTGGCGCAAGCGCAACATGCTGTACGCGAAATGGCGGATGCGCTGAAAGAAGAAGGTGTTGATGTGGTTTACGCTATTCACCCCGTCGCAGGCCGTATGCCGGGACATATGAATGTGCTGCTCGCTGAAGCCAATGTGCCTTATGATGAAGTGTTTGAGCTCGAAGACATCAATTCCGAATTTGCCAATACGGATGTCGCCTTTGTTATCGGCGCGAATGATGTGACCAACCCCGCCGCGAAAACAGACCCGCAAAGCCCCATTGCCGGCATGCCAATTTTGGATGTCGATAAGGCCAGCACGGTTCTCTTTGTGAAGCGGTCCTTATCGCCAGGTTATGCAGGTATCGATAATGATCTGTTCTACCGCGACAACACCATGATGCTCTTGTCTGATGCCAAGAAAATGGTCGAGGAAATTATCAAGTCGCTTTAATTGCGGCTGCGTTTTGCCATATACATGGCGCGGTCCGCACGGGCGAGGATTTGCTCAGGCGTGTCCCCGGGCTCGCATGGCGCTACGCCCCAAGCTGCGCCAACGCTGATGCCGCCGGTGGGCAGCTCAACAGATTGTTCTGCAATGCGGCAACATAATGTTTGTGCTTTGGCCCGCCCGACTGTGACATCCGATTTGAACAAAAGGACCCCAAATTCATCACCGCCTAAACGTGCAACCATATCACAATGCCGAACGCCCTCTTTCAGCACGCTTCCGATCATCTTTAAGAGTTGATCCCCAATACCATGCCCAAAGCGATCATTGACCGATTTAAACTCATTTAAATCAATAAAGATAAGGGTCGAGAGCATGTCATAGCGTTCCATGACAGTTTGCGCGCGGGATATTTCGCGCATGAACGCGCGCCGATTATAAACAGGGACAAGCGGGTCCGTATCCGCCGCATGTTCCAATTCCAAAATACGCAGCCGTAGCCGTGCGATTTCGCCATTTAAATCTGCATTGGCTTTGACCAAAATTTCGTCCGATTCTTGGCTGCGCTCGTGCAAAGGTATAGCGGAATTTTGTAAAGTACTACTTAAGCGGGTAGAATTCATTGTATAAAGGCTCTTTTATAGAAAGACTTGCCTTTAATGTACCTATGGCTCGTTAAAATTTCACCAATGAGAGCTGAATGGGCATTTGACCCTAGCGGCGAGGCAGGTAGTATGCATCGCTTCCAGACTTAGGTCTCACTATGGGAGCGGCGCGTATGGCCTCACCAAAAATTGCAATCATCATGGGGTCGACAAGTGATTGGCCGACAATGGAACATGCTGCCACTTTGCTAGATAGCTTGCAGGTGCCTTATGAGGCCAAAGTGATATCCGCGCATAGAACACCAGACCGTCTCATTGCATTTTCTAAATCCGCAGAAGCGCAAGGCTTTCATGTCATTATTGCGGGCGCAGGCGGGGCTGCGCATTTACCGGGTATGTGCGCGTCTATGACGCAGCTCCCTGTATTGGGCGTACCTGTGAAAAGCGCCGCACTTTCAGGCATGGATAGTTTGCTTTCCATCGCGCAAATGCCTGGCGGCGTTCCCGTTGGAACTCTCGCGATTGGCAAGGCTGGTGCAAAAAATGCTGGGCTCATGGCGGCGTCTATTCTGGCTTTGTCCGATCCTGACCTGGCCGAAAGACTGCGCAGCTGGCGGGCGGCGCAATCGGACTCTGTGGCATTGGACCCTAGAGGCTAGCTTATGGAATCCGATCACTTGCCGCATCGGGATCAGGTTCTTGCACCCGGGTCTATCATTGGTATTTTGGGCGGCGGGCAATTAGGCCGCATGTTGGCCGTGGCGGCTTCGCGTCTGGGTTTGATAACACATATATATTCGCCTGAAGCCGACTGCCCTGCTGCTCTCGTTGCGCAGCAGGTCAGCATTGGCGATTTTGATGAGGTTGAACGCGTTTTAGCTTTCTCTCAGTCCTGTGATGCAGTGACTTATGAATTTGAAAATGTTCCGGCTTTGGCGGCGAAAGCGGCTGCCTCGCTATCGCCATTGCGGCCCGGCGTGCGGGCTCTGGATGTCAGTCAGGATCGTTTGGTTGAGAAATCTTTTTTGCGGGCGCAATTAGGATTAAATGTCGCTGGATTTGAAGATATCAGTAATGTTCATGACCTGCGCCGCGCGGCGAAGCGTTTGAGACTGCCTTGCGTGCTTAAAACGCGGCGCTTTGGATATGACGGCAAAGGCCAAGTCATTATTCGCGCGGAATCAGAAATTGAAGCGGCGTGGACAGCCCTCTCGCCAGACGAAATGTCGCCCGTACCCTGTATCTTAGAAGCTTTTGTGCCTTTTGTTCGCGAGGTTTCCATTGTGGCGGCCCGCGGGATAGATGGCCAGATTGCCGCCTATCCTTTGACAGAAAATGTGCACCGCAATCATATTCTCCACACAAGCACGGCTCCCGCCCAGCAAGATGATGGCAGCGCTGCGCAAATGGCTGCCCAAATTTTAGAGCAATTAAATTATGTTGGTGTTATGGGCGTCGAGTTTTTCCAAATGCAAGATGGAAGTCTAATTGTGAATGAGATTGCACCACGCGTGCATAACTCAGGTCACTGGACGCAAGATGCAGGTTGCACGGATCAATTTGAACAACATATTCGGGCCGTCGCAGGTTGGCCTCTCGGCGATACGCGCCCGCAGCATGGTGTGGTGATGACAAATCTGATTGGGGATGATGTCAAAGATTGGCAAACTCTTGCTGCACGGTCGGACACTCATATTCATCTTTACGGAAAATCGGAAATTCGACCGGGACGAAAAATGGGTCACATCAATCAGAAGATATAAGATTTCGTATTAGCGGGACCGCTTCTCTAGATGTGTGTCTCTCACTCAAAATTGGGTTTTCGCTTTTCTAAAAAAGCACGAAAGCCCTCGCTGAAATCTCTTGAAGTAAAGCCGGCGGCAAATTGCTCGCGTGTTTCTTTTGTGTCTTGGCGTTGGCCGTTACGATAAGCGGAAATCATGGATTTCATTCCGCGCAAGCTCTCGGGGGACAGGGCGCTTACGCCTGCCGCATAGTCAAGGACCACCTCTTCTAATGCGTCAATCTCAACGACGCGGTTGACCAATCCCATTGCTTTTGCTTCGCCCGCGCCCATAATCCGTGCAGACAGTAATATGTCGCTGGCATGGGCGACCCCGACGGCGTCAATCAGCCGTGCAATATCTCCAAAGGGATAAACTAATCCGAGTTTGGCTGGGGTAATCCCAAATTTAGCCGTGCTATCGGCGAAGCGTAAATCACAACAAAGGCTAATCCCGCAACCTCCGCCGACGCAGGCGCCGCGTATCATCGCAATCGTTGGAACAGGCACAGCGGCGAGCGCCTCGCAAGCACGCTGGATATCTGCGCTGATTTTGGCTGACGACTCTGCCGTTGCGTAAAGCGTTTCGAACTCGGAAATATCAGCGCCCGCCGCAAAATGATCGCCATCACCTGTCACGATTAAAACGCGTAAAGCTTTATCTTGTGTCAGCTCCTTTAATAGATCTGGAATCGCCTGCCACATGGCAGCTGTTAGTGCATTGCGCCGTTTGGGTTGGGACAGGGTGAGCCGCGCTATTCCCGGGGCAGGCCAATCTATTATCAGGTTTTTCATGAGGCCCTTTATTGTCGCATGCCCATAATCAATCGTCTGTAAATTATCACCAGACTTGGCTTATATGTTAGGCTATCCTAACTTATCCGAGGGGCAATAATAAGGGATATCTACATGGTTGATACGACCGTCGTTTTATTGACATTGATCCTATATAAAGTGGTCCTGCTTGCCGTGGGCTGGTGGGCGTCAAAGCGTGTCTCTGATGACTCTGATTTCTTTCTGGCCAGCGGCGGGGAAGGCGGCGGTCTTGGCGCATGGACAGCAGGATTATCTTATGCGGCCTCGACAAGCTCAGCTTGGGTGCTGCTCGGGTTTACGGGTATGGTCTTTACCCAAGGTGTTGTTGGTCTTTGGTTGGTCCCGGGCATATTTGGCGGCTATCTTTTAACTTGGTTGTTTATGGGTCCAAAACTAACCGCTGAGACAGCGGCCAAGGGCCATATCACCATTGTTGATTTTATCACAGAGGGCATGAGCGGGACATCAAAACGCGCGGTTGGCCTGCTCTGTGCGGCTCTAATTTTATTTTGTTTTGTGTTTTATATTTCCAGCCAATTTCAAGCGGCAGGCAACGCGCTGGATGAAGTCTTTGGTTTGGGTGCCGCGGAGGCTGTTATTCTCGGCGCGGTGGTTATTGTCATTTATTGTTTGTTGGGCGGGTTTTGGGCGGCCAGCTTGACGGATTCCTTACAAGCGGGCGTCATGTTATTAGCCTGTATTCTTGTGCCTGTCGCGACAGTTATGGCTGCAGGCGGAATAGGGTCAGTTGTCGATACGCTGCATGCCACGCAGCCTCATGATTATTTTAGCTTCACACGCGGGGCTGCTGGCATGGCGGGTGTCGGTGTCGCGATGGGATTATTTGGAACCGGGCTTGGCGCATTAGGGCAGCCGCAACTGCTCAACCGTATCATGGCTGTGCGGAGCCAATCGGAGCGTAAAAAAGCTGCCGCCATTACGATAGGTTGGGGGCTAATTATTTATTCAGGACTTATCTGCCTGGCCTTTGCAGGGCGGGCTCTGAATGTGGACACGGGGGGTGAGAGTTTGTTTTTTGCAGCGGCGCAAAATTACTTGCCTGCGGTTGTCGCAGGCATTGTTATTGCTGCCATCTTATCGGCGGTAATGTCGACGGTTGATAGTTTGTTATTGGCGGCGGCTTCGGCTGTCTCCCATGATAGCGGCGTGAAATATACTTCGCGGAAAGAGGCCCTTTTATTTGGACGGCTCGCCATGGTCGGGGTGGCCGTCGTCGCCGTGTTTTTAACTCTCTTCCTGCCGCAAGAAATTTTTAGCCGTGTATTATTTTCTTGGGTCGCGCTTGGCGCGGCTTTCGGCCCTGTGCTTCTCCTGAGTTGTCTGGGTTTCAAAAGCCGCGATGCCTTTAAATTTGCCGCTATATGTGCAGGCTTCATCATTGCGGTCACAGCCTATAATTTCGACGGCGCTCTCGCCGATGTCATTGAAAAATGGGGCAGTTGGGCCGTCGGTCTTCTAGTCCTATTTATCGGTAAAGCGAGATAGCCTAGGCGCTCAAAGCCTGTGCGCGGAGCTTTTTCTTATCAATTTTTCCGACAGGCGTGAGCGGTATCGCGTCGATGAAAATAATATGTTTCGGGACTTTATAAGCGGCCATATTTTCTCTTATCCAAGTCGTAAGTTCTACCCGAAGCCCCGCTTCATCTTGTCCGTGATACTCTGGCGATAGGGCCACATAAAGATTGACAATATCATTGCCTGGGCGGCGTTTATCAGGCGTGCCGATAACGGCGGATCCTGCGATCATAGGCAGGGCGGAGAGCTTATCCTCTACTTCGACGGAAAAGACCTTAAATCCGCCAACAACCAGCATATCCTTGGCGCGATCACAGAGGAAAACATATCCTTCTTCATCCATATAGCCCACGTCGCCTGTGAACATCCACCGTTCGCCGTCAATCTCTCGCATCGCCCGTGCGCTTTCTTCGGGCAGGCCGAGATAGCCCTTCATGAGCTGAGGTCCGGCGGAGCAAATTTCGCCAATTTCGCCTAAGGGCATATCTTTCATTCCCGTCTCGACATCTCGAATGCGAATTTTTGCACCCGCGCAAGGCAGGCCGACGGACCCCATTTTCGGCGCGCCAACAGGATTGCTCGTATGGCAGGGCCCCGTTTCCGTCATGCCAAATATATCTGACATGACGGGCCTTCCAATTATGTTTGTGACCGCGTCATGTGTGGCTTGTGTCATGGGGGCCGCGCCAGAATTGGCCGTGACCAAGCGGGAGAAATCACACTTCGCGAATTTGGGATTGGCTACCAACATGTCAAAAAGTGCAGGGACGGCTGCGAAACGTGTTGCGGCGCGAGCGGTTAAGACGTCGCAAATCCGGTCTGTATCCCGCGGGTCTGGCAAGCATTCATACGACCCGCCTGTCAGTACCGACATGAGCCCAAAACATAGGCCGGCCACATGAAAGAGCGGAAATGGGGTAACATAAACTTCATTGCCAATCTGCACCTCTGGCGCGAGCGCGAGGACTTGCAGGGGGTTATGCATCAAGGTGCGGTGAGAGAGCATTGCCCCTTTCGGTTTGCCCGTTGTTCCGCCCGTATATTGGATCATGAACGTCTCTGCAGGGTCGGTTTTCACCCCCTCAAATTCGGAAAATTTGCCTTTGATAAAACTATTAAAAGACAGTGTTTTTATGTCCGCCAGATCAAGTTCAGCGACCTCTGGCCGGTCCAGATAGTCCCGCGCGCCGCAGATGATGACGCTGTCTAAACAGGCGGGCGCAGTCATAGCGGAGACGACAGGTCCTAGCGCTTCAAAACTCATCAGGACTTTGATATTTGCATCCGCAATTTGATGGGCGAGCTCGGGCGGCGCAAGGAGCGGCGAGACGCCTGAGCCAATGGCTCCCAATTTAGAGATGGCCATAAGGGCGATATAATATTGCGGAATATTCGGCATATGAAGACCGACGACATCGCCTGCGCCTATTCCGATGGCCTCTAGCGCATTGGCGATTTTATTCGCCTCTGCATTGACTTGCGCATAGGTCCAGCTGCGAGAGAAATAATACAAGGCGAGGGCACCAGGGCGTTCCTGCACATGTGTTTCCATATAATCCGCTAGGGTTAAATCCGCAGGCGGGTTTACGACAACGCCAAGGGTTTCATATGTTTTGAGCCAAGGGGTTTGTAGCATGTCGAATTGTCTCCTTGGTGAACCTAAGGTATTATCTTTCAATATCTGAAGCCGCGCTGCAAGGGCGCGGAAAAGACTTTCCCCTTTGCTGCGCTCGGCTTACATGGTCCCTATGATAGATCTTCTACCCGGATACCGTATTGGCCAAGCCCATGATGCGCAGGTGAAAACGGGTGTCACCGTCATTGTCCCGGACGCCCCCGCGTCCGCGTCCGTTGATGTGCGCGGCGGCGGTCCCGGGACGCGCGAAATCTCAGCCTTGCAGGATGGCGGCCTGATCGAGCAGGTCCATGCTATCGTTTTATCTGGCGGCTCTGTTTACGGTCTTGCGGCGGCGGATGCCGTGACCGCTTGGCTTGGCGCGCAGCGTATTGGCTATGCGCCGGGGCCTGCGCCTGTTCCGGTTAGTCCGATTGTACCGTCGGCCATTCTTTTTGATAATGC
>CAYWSI010000090.1:0-7890 GCA_964460585.1 uncultured Algimonas sp. | reverse complement strand
CCTCTTTGAGGTGCTCATCCATATTCACGACAGGAATGCAGTAAGGACCAATCGCAGCAGGGGTGAGGTCAACCATTTGCTTTTTATCGCGCATACAAATCGCGTGATGATGTTTATGCGCGCCCGCAGATGTCGCGTCAAAGACGATATCAATCTCGTTCCAAATATCCATTTTTGTGAGGCCGTCTAGCCCCTTATGGGTGGTCGCGACTTTCAGTCGTTTCGCGCGCGCCAGACCATCACTCTCAGGGTCAATTCCGACCAAAGCGCCCATCTCCAAAACTTCGGAATGGCGCATGACCTTAATCATGAGGTCTGTACCAATATTGCCAGACCCAAGAATGGCGACTTTGACCCTATTTGCCACGCTAGTTTCCTCTCTCAGCCTGCGCGGCCAAAATCTTAGCAACGGTGTCGGCTTTCAAATCATCAACACTTGCAGTGATACCCATGGCGTTCGCAATCTTCACGACTTGGACTTCTCGCATCCGGTTCAATGCGCTCTTTGTATAGGTAGGGTTTTCGGGAATTGGGCTATCGGCGTGGAGACCATCATTGAGAAGAACGGCTCCAACTCGCATACCATGTTCTAGAGCTCTATCAGGCTCAATATTCTCATCCATCTCCCGCATGGTCGGCCCATGGCGGACAAATTGGTCGAGTGCGCCGCGTCGATAGGCGTAAATGGGGATTTGTTTATAATAGGGTGGCGGTCCAAGGTCTGCCACATCTCGCGAAAATGCTGTGACTTCGGCGACTTGGCTATTGGTTAAGACGTGGACACGGCGAGTCGGGTGAATCTCTATTTTCGCTTTGATGATATCTTTCGATTGCGCTTCTTCTTCCGAAATTGGTTCTACGAAAGTTGATATCCTCACATGAGGGTCGGCCAGTGGGTACATGACGGATTGAATGACTGCTGAGGCCATTTCCGGCAGGAGCGCGTGGACGTTAATGACGACATCATGATTATAAAAGCGGTCGAATTCCGCTAATGCGCGGGCGACCCGTTCTGCACCTGATTCGGTTTCATAATTGGAGAGATTTTGTTCGCTGGCATAGGAGGGGACATAAACATAGGCCCCCGCTTTTTCAGCCTTATTTACACCGGATGTTTGCGTATCATTATTGATTATAACGACGCCAAGGTCTGTTTCCGTTGCCCGGCGCCAATTCTTTTCTATTGCATCCGGATCGGCATCCCCATCTTTTGGGACCCCAATAACGATAATCGGATTAATTTCCATATTAGGAACCTGCCTTGGGTAAGTGGATTAAGTCTGGCCGGAACCCGACCAGACTTAAAAAATTTAATACTGTTTAAGATGTTAAACAGAGTTAGGATATCCCTCAAGGCTAGGGTGATGGAACTCACCTGACCTATAATTCCCGACGGCTTCTTCCATATGCTCACATTTCGTGAAGATGACGGGTCCGTCTTTTGACACCAAAACATTTTCTTCGAGGCGGCAGGTTTGAGGTAAGCCTGCATGTCCAGCAAATGTCTCAATCGCGAAATACATGTTCTCTTTGATTTCCGCTGGATATTTCAAGGAATAAGCGCGGCTCATCCACATGCCTTCATAAAGCGTGATGCCAATGGAGTGAGCAAATTGTTGCAATGTCACCGTGCCATATTTGTCATCATCATAGACTGGGAATTTCGACACAACATCAGCCGTCGTCATACCAGGTCGTAGGTTTTCCATACCTGCATAGAGAGAGTCATATGTCTCGCGGTATAGGTCGATTTCTTGCTGGGTCATTTTGGCTGCACATTTCATCGTGCGAACGAAGTCAATATACATGCCGCCGGGTCCGACCGCGTTAATATCAACAATCAACAAATCACCCTGCTGTACGATTTTATCCGTCGCCCAACGACGATATGGGCTGGTATTACCACCGGAGGCCACAATAATATCGTAAATAATCTCGCAGCCACGATCGAGCATGAACTTATGCACGTGAGCTTCGATTTGGCGTTCTGTAACTCCAGGTATCAACCATTCATGTTTAATGTGCCACATGGCAGCGTCACCAATACTGGCCGACATTTTTAAGAGTTCAATTTCATCTCTCGTTTTGACGGTCCGTGCGCGTGACATCGCAGGCCAACCATTGACCATGTGAAGCCCAGCTTTTTCGAAAGCATGTAGGGCCGGCATGTCCATATTGTCGATGCCGATTTTTTCTTTCTCAACACCGTGTTGCTTGAGGACATCCAAGACGGAAGCGACCATTTTATCAGCCATTTCGCCAACCGCGCCTTCAGCCCATTGCCATGTCATGGCAGGCGCGATTCGACCTTCCATCCATGGCAAATCCATGTGTGAACACCGTAGGTCTGAACCTGCCGTTTCAAATAAGTATGGATCGCCATTGCGCGGAAGAACAGCATAGCGAATGTTAATATTATACTTCCAGTTACCCTGATAAGATCCTGTGAGGTAGCGAATATTCGCACCCGCAAATAGGACGAGAGCGCCCAAATCATCGATTTCCATTTGCTCTCTGGCGCGCGCAAGGCGCTCATTTCTAAGCCTATGGTAATCTACACGCATCTGCCAATCGGCTCCCGTGCGGCTATAGAGCCGGCGCGGATTTGTGTGATGTTGTTCCTGGATAAAGTTCGATTCTACATCATAGCCTTTATAATCGTCAAAACCTTTAAATTTCACAATATGTCCTACTCTACTTCAAATAAATTCGTTTTGCGCAAACGTTTGCACATGCTTTTGAGCTATACCTTGTTCGTCAAAAATTCAAGCACAATTTTTTATAACATCTATTAGTTTTGCGCCCGATACTCAGTCATGAATTTTTTGTCCAAACCACAACGCTCGTTTTACTCAACACTTTTAGAAGAGGGCCCAAACCACCTTGCAAAATCAACTTTCAAATGGCCGATTAAAATTCCTGGTAAGGCGATAACGAGGTCCCATAAAGCATCCCAGCCTCCATTTAAGGTTACAGGAATCATAATCCAAGGCGCAGCTGTGATGATTTGAACCCGTTCTGATGTGTCAATATTTGGGCGGTCTTGAAGAATGCGGTCTATGTTTTTTGCAAATGACCAATCACATCTATAGGTCACAACGCCTTCGGGGTTGATGATATAGATCATATTGGGAAATGATCCGTAAGCTTGATGCATGCTGCCATCGACATCATCAATCAATATATCTCGTTTCTCGTGGTAATTTTCTTGAAGCTCTTTTGCCATTTGTGTTTTTTGACTTAGATCTTCATGCGCTCCGCGCCGAGAACCAGGATGTGCTTCGCGTACGTAAACGACCAAAAATTTAACATCGGGGTATTTTACTTTTACCTTATCAATCGGTTTAATGTTTTTCACATACATCGGACAGGTCAAACTACCCGTTTCCAAGACAACCCATTGACCTTTATAATCGCTGAGTGAAACTTTTTCACCTTCCATAGTGTGTAGGGTAAAATCCAGCATGGTTTCCCCGGCTTTAGGCCCAGGAAATTTTTCATACTCATAATTCGACGTTTTGAAACGATTATAATTATAGTCCATCGGGAAACCCGTACTTTGCAGCTATTTTGTCGTCATGATTATAGCGTATATAAATATTTAATGCAAACGTTTGCGCTAAATGTAAAAATGTGTCTAAATAGGTAAAATCAAAAAGGAAGCTATTATGTGTGATCATGTGGCTTCAAATATGGGAATAAATTATGAGCAATTTTACACCATCAAATCACAATTTCTACATCAAGCTATTGGTGTCTACTGCATTAGCTTCATCAATGATTCTCGCGGGATGTTCAAATGGAGAGACTCAAAAAGCCCCCACAACAAATAACATAGTAAAAACGATCCATAAAACAGGTGCTGTGATTGCTGATGACAATGGCCGTGCAGGTGAAGGCGCAGTGTTTTTCAATAATCCACGGGCCATTGGAGTGGAGCCAAATGGTAATATCATCGTCGCGGACTTTAGTTCTGGTCACATTGTTCGCATAAACCGCAAAACAGGAGATCGCACAGTCTTGTCAGACAATAATAACCCTGACCAAGGACCCGTATTCTCGCAAGCAGCCGGCGTTGCTATTCTACCAGATGGAAGGATTTTCGTCTCAGATCTCGTTTTTAATAATGTTTATGAGATTGATACAGTCACAGGACAGCGCACAATTGTGAGTGACGAATCTGAATATCAAATCAGGCAACCTTTTGGAATTACGGAAGGGATCGTCAACGGCAAACGCATGATCGTTATCGCGGATACTGGAAGCCCTGAAGACGGCAATGTTGTTGGTCCTGTTTTAATGGACCCGGATACAGGCAAAGTAACACCTATTCCCCTGCCTGCAGATAACACGGTACATTATAATGACCCGCGCTCCGTAGATGTAGTGGCTAGCCCGACGGCAGAAAATGGTGAAAGCGACATTATTATTGGCAATTTTGGCCAAGGTACAGTTGTCAGAGTAAACCCGACCACGGGCAAGCGAACCATTATCTCTCAAAGCCATGGCGACCAAATTATTGGTGACGGCCCTGCTTTTGTCTCAATCACAGATATTTCGATCTCCCGAGATAAGAAAGATATCATGGTATTAGATCTCGCCCAAGAAGCCGTATTTGCTGTGGACCTTGTCACCGGAAACCGCGTGTCAGTGTCGCGTAGTTACGGCGAACAAGCGGGCTCTGGATTTAACATGCTCAATCCGCACGGTATTCAAGTTGTCGATGACGGCTATATGGTAACTGATTTTGGCGCACCGGGGGTTATTTTCGTTGATCTTGAGGGGAAACGTACAGAATTTTCTGTTACCCCAGTCAAAGGTTTCGGACAAATCAGAGGGATGGAATATTTATCCGACGGCAATTATGCGGCGGCTGACTTCGGGGGGGAGGGCCTTTATATTATTGATGGCCAAACGGGAGAGCGGACCCTCTTATCGGGCCGTGGTAAAGGAACAGGTCCAAATTTGAACGGACCTGTCTCGGTCATTGAGCTTGATGCCACGACATTGGCCTTGTCAGAGTTTAGCTCCCAATCAGTTCTCTATGTTGACCGCAAGACGGGTAACCGAAAATTTCTAACGACGTCAACGCAGGAAGGTCATGGCGATGGCCCGCCTCTTGGAACGCGAAGCCTTGAGAAAGACCCCCTTGATCCCAGCCGGTTATTTGCGGGAGACTTCAATCTTGATGCTATTTTTGCAGTGGACCTTAAGACAGGTAATCGAACCATTCATTCAAGTGCCATTACAGATACGCCACGCGGAGAAGGGCCGCCATTGAATAATCCATTTGGGATTGATGTAAGTCCTGAAGGTATTGTTTATGTCGCAGATATCGGGTTGCAAGCCGTTGTCGAAATTGACCGTGATGGCAATCGCCGAATTGTTTCATCTAATGATGGGCGTGGAGAAGGCATTGAGCTGGGTTCGCCTTGGGGTATTCAGCTCATAAAGGGTGAAATTTACGTGGGTGACGGTGAGGGCGTTATCCATGTTGATAAAGAGACGGGAAATCGCACATTGATCTCTCCAGGTGGTCCTATTTTCACCATGCGTGATATTGGAAATGGAAAAGTTGCGATTTCTAATATCGGCACAGTGAACGGGATTGAGATTGGCGACTTAAAAGGCAATCGCACAATTTTATCCAATGAGCATAACCCTTAGGGTTTTACTTAAAAATCTATTAGCTTGCTGACTACTGTATCTGTCTGCGGGCTAAAACAACATTGTCCAGCAATAGGTTTGAAGACCAGATAAATTCAGCATCATGGTCTGGGTTGTCAAATAAACCTGTGAAGTTTTGATAAGCGGGCCTGTTCAAAGAACCGCCAATGTCCTCATTCGTATAAAGGCTAGCTTGTTGCCAATCGGAATCATCAAAAGACATCGCCGCCCAGTCATTTGGAATGATCCAATGTGCGCCATACGCCTTTTCCGCATCAATCTTTGGCGGCACGGTACATCCTTCCGTGGTTCGGTCAGCTTTTACACAGCTCGCATCTAAAAGTGGCGCGATATAATAAGGTTTAACCTTCCATTCTGAATCAGTCGTCGCAAGGACTCTGCCTTCACTGTCTTTGAAGACGCCGACAAAGCCACCATCCCCAGTATGAAATGGAACGCCGCGCATAGTCTCTGACCCCAAACCTAAGTTTTCAGACCAATCAATCATTTTAACGCCCGCCATGAAGGGACGTTTAACTTTGAAGCGAACAACAGAGGTATTAAAGGGCCAATAAGGGACAGGGTCGACACCGATAACTTGTTCATTAACGAAAATTTCGGCATAATTATCACCGAAGAAATAGAAGCTAATTACCTCACCGTCTTTATCAATTTCAACAATCGGGACAGTATTGATATCAAGAGCTTTAGCGCTGTTCATTTCAACGTTATTACATTCATTAAATAAGTCTGTCGCTTTAGGGGCTGTTGCATAAACCACATCAGCTGGCACAGTCCATACCCGTCCATCTTCACTGCTGATTATGCCATTTGCTGTCACACGCCACCCTGGCACATCGCATTTGAAAACATCTTCAATACTACTTGTCGCACGTCCTTGAGTAATCGAAACAAGGTCAGTTTGATTTTCAGCAATTGGTCTATTCGTTGTTTTATCTTTTTGTGTAACATTTTTACAACTCGATAGATGTGGTGCGATTAGAATAGCTAAGATACTGATTTTTATATATTTTACTGGGTTTTTGATCAGCGATATTAACATTGCCGTCTCCTATCTTGATGCCTTAGCTAATTCTTTGAGTAGTGGTTGCCATAATAAAAATAAAGATATATGGTGGTGCAAACGTTTGCGCAATACAATAAAAATAAATCATAATGCAAACGACTGCGCATATAATTTTCACCTCTGAAAATGAGGGGGATGATAATTTTAACGGGCTAAAAACTTAGCGAGGGGATTAAATATGACATTCAATTTTTTGGTAAAAGGTGTTTCATCCATAGCAATAATTGCGACAGGAATTTGCAGTGGTTCAATTGCGCACGCGCAATCTGACACTGAAGCCAATAATTCCAATACAGGCCTTGACCAGATTATCGTTACCGCCCGGCGTACAGCAGAGAGTGTTAATGATGCACCACTTTCAATCGGAGTTTTGAGTAAGGATTTTATAGCCGATCAAAAAATTGAATCCGTTGAAGAAATACTCCAACTCACTCCCGGGGCTACGTTTCTTGTTTTCTCAAAAGCGCAACCAGAAAAATCTTTGCGGGGTTTCGTGGCGCCCTCGACCGGTAATGCCTCTGCTGAACAATCAATCGTGACAGTGGTCGATGGATTTTCGCTGACGAAAGATGCGTTCAAAAGTCCGCCCGTTTTTGACTTGGAGCGCGTAGAAGTTCTGCGGGGGCCACAAGGTACGACATTTGGCCGTAACGCGTCGATTGGATTGATTCATTTGGTTACGGCCAAACCGACTTTTGACACTGAAGCAGGCTTCAACCTCACGGCAGGAACTGATGAATTATACGAAGTTGATGGATATATAAGCGGTGCAGTTTCTGACTCACTTGCTGTTCGTCTCGCTATTAATTATGATGAGGAAGACGGGAAAACGAGTGATACAATCACTGGAGAAGGCTTGGACGGTGAATCTAATTTTGCTTTTAGAGCCTCTGCTCTTTGGGAGCCAACAGATCGTTTTAAAGCCCTTTTGAAAGTTGAATATAGTGAGGACGATGATGAAGCTGATGTTCGCCGGGCAGTAGACAGTACAATTCCGACGATTGATGGTCCAAGAGCCTCCGACTTTGCTTTCGTTGGGGCATTTGCAAACCACCCTAACAATGGTCTCACATTCTTTGACAGTGATGATCCGTTTGAAACACAGCAATCAACTGACCGTGAATTTTTCTTTGAGC
>CAYWSI010000089.1:0-7909 GCA_964460585.1 uncultured Algimonas sp. | reverse complement strand
GACATCCCCAACTGGTTCCGATAAGCCTGAGAGGCCTGCGCCAATTAAGCGGTAGGCCTTATATCCATTAACCTCAGCTTCCAATAAGGGCTCCAGTTCGGAGAAAATGACATCTGCAAGTTGAACGGGCTGTTGCAACGTCCGCCGGCGGGTAATGGTTTTGAACTGTGCCGATTTCAATTTTAGCGTGAGCGTCCGGCCTGCGAGGTTTTTCGCTTTGGAGCGGTCGGCTGTTTTCAAACAGACCTGCCAGAGCTTATCTTTGAGCTGTTCGAGATCAGACATATCCGTGTTGAAAGTGGTTTCAGCCGAGATCGATTTGCGTTCGCTAACGGGATTGACGGAGCGGTGATCTTCACCGCGAGCTAGCCGTGCCAAACGCAGGCCTTGATCGCCAAAGCGTTGAGCTAGGTCTTTATCCGTACGCCGCCTCACATCCGCTATAGTACGCAGTCCGGCTTTTTCGAGCTTGGCCGCGAAAGCGGGGCCAATACCGTAGATAAAACCGACGGTTTGTTTGTCTAAAAATTCTTGAGCATCATGCTGGCCCAAGACAGCAAAGCCATTGGGTTTGTCGAGGTCTGACGCTGTTTTCGCGAGGAATTTATTATAAGAAAGACCAATGGAGACGGTCACTCCAATCTCTCGTAATATGTCGTTTTGAAGTTTTATCAGGCTTTGCGCGGGCGTCTGACCGTGGAGACGGTCTGTGCCTGTCAGGTCTAAAAATGCCTCGTCAATGGAAAGAGGCTCAACAAGCGGGGTGAGGGCGCGCATCATCTCGCGGATACGTCCGCTCTCAAAGGCATATTTATCCATACTGCCTTTCACGACGACAGCTTGAGGGCAGAGCTTAAGGGCTTGGAACATGGGCATGGCGGAGCGCACGCCATAAACGCGGGCATGATAACACGCTGCCGAGACAACACCGCGCCGCCCACCGCCGACGATAACAGGCTTATCGCGAATATCGGGATTGTCTCGTTTTTCGACAGAGCAATAAAACGCATCACAATCGACATGTGCGATGGACAGCGTGTTGATTTCCGAGTGGGAAATTGAACGCCGAGACCCGCAGTTGCGACAGCTATCTTCGCTGAAGCTATTGTGGCTGCAATCCCGACAAAGTCGCGCTATTTCTGTCAGGTTGGAGGTCATTATTTCATCTTATATAAGATTTAATATGTTCATGCAATGTTCTCATTGCTGGAACCTTCGTGAAAGCGCTGTGGCTTGGCTATCATGGTTAACCACAGGTAACCGACCTACACACCAAGATTTAAGGATATTCTGTCAGTGTTAGGTGAATAGAACAAGAGCAAGCGCCGCATGTTAGATGGCGCTGTCAGTTTGGTGAATTGGGACTATGTTGAAGAAAATGTCTAAAAAAGTTCTCATTGTTGAAGATAACGAGTTGAACATGAAGTTGTTCGCTGACCTTCTCGAAGCGCATGGATATGAGACTAAGCAGACCCGCGAAGGCTTAAAGGCTATATCCTTGGCGCGTAGTTTTAAACCAGATTTAATCCTTATGGATATTCAACTTCCTGAAGTTTCAGGCCTGGAAGTTACAAAATGGATTAAAGATGATGAAGCACTTGCGGATATTCCCGTGATTGCTGTGACAGCCTTTGCCATGAAGGGTGATGAAAAACGTATACGTGATGGTGGGTGCGAAGATTATATAGCTAAGCCAATAACAGTGTCATCTTTCCTCGCTAAAGTGCGGAAATTCGCTGAAGCGGCTTAATTAAGAGGAGACCGCCATGTCCGCGCGCATCCTCGTTGTTGACGATCTTGCTCCCAATGTTCATCTGCTGAAGGTAAAACTTCAGGCAGAATATTATGACGTCCTAACCGCACGTTCTGGCCATGAAGCCTTGGAAATTGCTGAGACTGAGCGATTAGACCTCATTCTTATGGATGCGATGATGCCTGGAATGGACGGGTTCGAAGCCTGTAAACGTATCAAAGATAACCCAAACACCTGGCATGTGCCTGTCATTATGGTGACAGCTTTGGAAGAAACGAAGGACCGGATTCGAGGTTTGGAAGCTGGTGCAGATGATTTTGTGACCAAGCCAATTGATGATTTCAATGTTATGGCGCGTGTCCGGTCCCTTTTACGCCTCAAAATGGTAACCGACCAATTGCTCAGCCATACAGGGAATGGTTTGTCCAATTCACGCGAGTTACTGGAATCCATAGAGCAGCAGTCCGGGCGCGTTTTGCTTGTAGAAGATCATGATCTTCACGCTGAAAAAATTGCAAAACCGCTGCGCGATAGGCATCAAATCATTATTGAAAAAGATCCGATACAGGCCATTCGATTAGCAAAATCAGGCATTGATGTGGTCATCGTTAGTTTGGTTAGCGATAGCTTTGATGGATTGCGCGTTTGTGCGTCTTTGAAATTTAATGAAGAGAGCCGCGATATACCAATCCTCGTTATTGGTGACCCTGAGGATGAAGCCCGTTTTATTAGGGCTTATGACATCGGTATAAATGATACGATTATGCGCCCTGTCGAAGTGCAGGAGTTAAAAGCCCGCGTGAAGACATTATTGCGGCGTAAATTCTACGCGGATTCCTTGCGAGAGAATTTCAACGAAAATCTTGAAATGGTTGTCGCGGACCCACTGACAGGACTTGGAAATCGGCGTTATTTTGACCGGACGGTTGAGCCGTTTTTTGAGGAACTTGAAACGAAATCGACGCCATTTTCTATCATGGTGTTTGATATTGATCACTTTAAGCGCGTCAATGATATTTTGGGACATGATATGGGCGATCAAATCCTGAAAGAAGTCGCCGCGCGTCTCGTGACAAATATGCGATCTGTTGATGTCGTGGCGCGTTATGGCGGCGAAGAATTCATGATTGCGATGCCAAATACAAAAGTGGATGAAGCTTTGATTGCAGCGGATCGGGTTCGGTCCCTCATCGCTGGCACGCCGATTTTTGTAGATGGAGAGGCTTTGCAAATCACAACGAGTGTGGGCGTTGCACAGGCTGAAGACGGCGAAAATTTACGGGATGTTTTCAAGCGGGCTGATGACGCGCTATATAAAGCCAAAGAGAGCGGCCGAAATAAGGCCCTACCCGCAAATTTGCGAGAAGCGGCTTAGGAACATATCCGTACAAAAAAAGCCGCCTGTTGTAAGTCGCGTTTTCGAAATACAACAGACGGCTGTTTTAAATTATAGGTTTAGATCTTACTTGATCTTACCTTCTTTGAAATCGACGTGTTTGCGCACGACGGGATCATATTTCTTTTTGACCATCTTTTCAGTCATTGTCCGAGCATTTTTCTTGGTGACATAGAAATAACCCGTACCTGCGGTCGAGTTTAGACGGATTTTAATTGTGGTAGGCTTCGCCATGACGGGAGTCCTTTTTTCGAGTAATTCAGTTGCGCGCGGATAGGCGGTTCAGGCGCAGCTGTCAACCAATTGCGACCACTGTCATCTAAGGGAATTGCAGCATTTTATAGTCCCCGCGAATGGCGCGGGAATAGAAGATACGATCAGAGGGGCGGTCGGCTTCCAGAAAACGCTTTAAGACTTGCAGCATCATTTTCGTGGCGCGTTGCAATTCGTGCTTTTCAATCTGCTCAAAGGTAAACCAACCCACATTTAGCAATTCAGAACTATCCGTGATTTGTGTCGGTGTCTGATCGCCAAGATGTTTGACGAAAAACCAAGCATCAAAGCGTTTATGACGGTGCGGAGGTGTGACGGCACGTCCGAAGACTTCGATTCCTGTGAGGTCAGGTAACTGACCCGCCTGGCGAAAGGCGTCATAGCTTGCATGGGTAAGATTTCGTTGCGTGTCTGAGGCCTTACCCAGCATAAGGCCTGTTTCCTCATAGGTTTCGCGCACGCAGGCAAGCGCAACGGCACGGGCTCGGCGAGGGTTATAAGCGGTCTCTAAAATGCGTGTTGTTCGGGGGGATAGATCCCCTGCATATTTCGCAAAACTATCTGCTCTGTCCACGCGCCCGCCGGGAAAGACATAAACATTGGGCATGAAATCATGTTTGTTTGATCGTTGACCCATTAAGATTTTAAGATTGCGTCCAGACCCGCAGGTCAGAACAAGTGTTGAGGCGACACGAGGTTTTGGTGCGCGTTTTAGCGCTTTTCGTTTTTGGCGCTCAACATCCGTGATTTTAATATCCCCAAACGGTATGGCGTTAGAATTTTTAGGGGAATTTAACATGAAATCATGATGACCTGCAGGATTATGAAACGCAAGTGTGAGGCTGCAACGAGGTCTTGGCTAGATTCACTTGGGCAGAAACCTTCGCTTAATTGCTTATGCTGCCAACACCGTAAAGTTTGAATCTGAACAGGTCGCCCCAGAATATTTTGCCTAATCCTCTTGAGGCAAGTGCCAAAAAACGGATTTGGGAGGGACGTTTCAGAGTTTTTGAGATGAGGTACACACCTCCGAATACACAAAACTGTGCGAGCCCGACGCTCATGTGGCGAAAAATTTGCGGAATTCCCTTTATTCCTCGTCTTGCTGCAATTCGGCTGGGGCCTTGGCCAAAGCCGAAGTTTCGTTTCGCAATATAACTAGGTTTGGTCCGATTTGGTTCAACACACTCATAGCAAAGCGCGTTTGGCGCCCATCCATAAAGCGTCCCGCTTTTGTGAACAGCTTCAAAAAACATGTCATCTTCGCCTCCACTTTCATTCAGGTGTATGTCGAAGGGTGGGTCAGGTAAAATGCAGTTTTCTAGATCAATCAAACAGCCGCCAGTTCCAAAGGCGTCACTCGATACACCGGCTTCAGATTGTTTAGGAATCCGCGAGTAAAATGGAGCGAGGTAAGGGTTGTGCGGGTCTGTCTCATCTATGAATTTTGCGGCTAACGGACCAAAGACCAACCCTGTTTTATGCGTAATCGAAACATCAACGAGACTGTCTATCCAAGGGGCTGTTATTTCCATATCGTCATCAAGAAAGGCCACGAAACGCGTAGAGGCGAAACCTAAGGCGGCGTTACGCGCATTTGAAACGCCTGCTTTAGGTTCGTGTATATAATAGATGGGGTATTTTGAAGTCTTGGAGAATTGGTCAATAAATTTTTGCTCAAGCGGGAGTGAATTATTGTCAATAATGAGAATACTAATATTATGTATGGACCGCAGCGTTTCCTCAACATGCGGTAAGAGAGCTTTGAGCCGAGTTGAACGTTTGAATGTCGGAATTGCAATTAAGACGTCTTGCGGAACTCTATGGAGACCTGTCGTCGTCAAAGACCCATCGGCGTCTTTAGATTTGTTTCGTAATGCCATAATCTAATACACGTTTGTCAGTTAGGTATCCTTCGAAAAAAGTAAATATTTTAACGATTTCGCCCTGCAATGATTAAGGCACCAATTGAGATCAATTACAGCCAATTCTATGCTGGTTTTATGCAAATTTTGGACCAATTGGCTTAACGTCGTCTTCTTTTGTGTTTTGCCCCTCTGGATTTATGCGCGCTGGCTCCGCGGTGATTGCGTTTAGGTGGCTTCCCTTTTTCAGGTTTGCTGACCATTTCAAAAACCAATCCGCCAGTAATTGGGGTGGCTTCTTCTAGCTTGGCTTTTATGGCGCGGCCAAAGCGGTATGTGTCGCCAGATTCTACGCCCACCAGAGAACGGGTTTTCTCATCATAGGCAAAATATTCATAGCCGAGATTGCGGGCTGGGATGAGGCCATCTGCCCCTGTTTCGTCGAGCGTTATGAAGAGACAAAATTTTGTAACGCCGGTTATGCGGGCGTTGAAGACCGCGCCAACACGGTCCGCGAGATAGGCTGCGATATAGCGATCTTTTGCATCGCGCTCTGCGACCATGGCTTTGCGTTCAGTGGCCGAGATATGTTCGGCGATTTCTTGAAGACGCGCAGTGTTTTCTTTGTCCATACCATCATCGCCAAGCGCGAATGTGTCGATGAGAGCGCGGTGGACAATCAAATCGGCATAACGGCGAATAGGGGAGGTGAAATGTGTGTAATCCGTCAAGTTCAGACCAAAATGCCCGCCTTTGTCAGAACTGTAGACGGCTTGTGACTGGCTGCGCAGGACAGCCATGCCGACGGTCTCTGTTAGGTCTTTTTGATTAGCCTGCATCAGCAGTTTATTTAACCGCGCAGTTGTTGTTCGCTCGCCCATGCTGAATTTAAGGTCCAACGCGGGGAGGAAGTCCGCTAAGCCTTTGAGTTTCTCACCTGATGGAACATCGTGGAAACGCATAATGGTAGGTGTCTTTTTCTCAATCAGGCTTTCCGCCGCGCAGACATTGGCCTGTACCATAAATTCTTCGATGAGCTTATGGGCGTCAAATCTATCGCGCAGGGTAATGCCGCTGACCTTACCGTCTTTGTCGATGTGGACGCGGCGCTCAGGCAGCTCGATCGCAAGGGGTGCGCGGGCATCGCGGCCCTTTTTCAATACGGCATAAGCTGCGTAAATATCTTGGATAATATCTAATACAGGCTCCGCAGCTTCGCCTGCATTCCCATCGGCAGCATCCTGCGCTTGTCGGTAGGTGAGGCGGGCGTGGCTGCGCATCATGCCGCGTTTGAATTTGTGACGTATCTTCACGCCTGTCTTATCAAACACCATACGCACAGCCATACAGGCACGGTCTTCATTTGGCCGTAGCGAGCAAAGATCAGAGGAAAGCTCATGCGGCAACATGGGGACGACAACATCTGGCAGATAGACAGAATTGCCGCGCTCGCGCGCTTCTTTGTCGAGCTCAGAGCCGGGCGTTACAAAACTAGACACATCTGCAATCGCTACCCAGACAACCCAGCCGCCTTTATTATTCTCATTCTTATCAGGATGCGCGAAGACGGCGTCATCAAAATCCTTGGCATCCACGGGGTCAATGGTGATGAGTGGGAGGTCGCGAATATCTTCGCGCGCCCCTTCAATTTTGGGCAGGTTGAGGGCTTTGGCTTCTTCGATAACCGCGTCTGGAAAGGCAACACGGATGTCATTTTCATGCAGGCTAATCAGGCTCGCAGATTTCCCGCCTTTGGCTGAGCCAAGGATTTCGGTGATATCCGCAATGCGCAGATCGCCTTGATTGCGCCGTGAGGAGCGGAACCAGACGAGGTCTTGATCTTCCGCGCCGTCAGGAATTTTCGACGGTTTGTAATCATGACGGGCTTTTTTGGAGACAGGCTGAATGCGCCAACCGCGTCCGCCCTTATAAAGCACGCCGAGATGGGCCGTTGGACCGCTGCCGAGCTTTTTCATGACGGACGCCACAGCCTCGCCGTTCTCGCGGACTTTAATGCGGCAGAGCGCGCGGTCGCCGACTTTCAGGGTGTCGCGTTGGTCGCGTTTTCCGCGCTTTTTCTCGCGCGGTCCCGTGTGGCGGATGAGGAGCTGCGGCGGCGCGCCGCCGCCTTTCCAATTCTCAGGTTCCCCCATAAGGTCACCATCGTCGAGGCGTGTCGCTTTGATGACCATAACGCCGGGCAGGGCATCCGCCTCGCGGAACGTCTTGCGGTCAGATTTTATGAGCGCGCCATCCTCGACCATCGCCCGTAAGAGCTGCCGTAATTCACGGCGGTCATCGCCTTTTACGCCAAGCGCGCGGGCAAGTTTCTTATTGTCGTAAAAATCTGGACGGGTCTTCACCTCATCCAATATCATTTTTCGGGTTAATTTCATGGCCCGCATGTCGGCTTATGTGGCGCAAACGTCAAGGGAGGGTGGCGTAGCCACACCCGCCAAGCCATCATTGCCATCGCGATGGCAGTAATGGTAAAGCCTTAGGCGTCTTTCTTGGCAGCAGGCTTCTTCTTAGCCGCAGGTTTTTTCTTTGCCGCTGTTTTCTTCTTCGCCGCAGGTTTTTTCTTTGCCGCTGTTTTCTTCTTCGCTGGAGCCTTCTTTTTCT
>CAYWSI010000088.1:0-7934 GCA_964460585.1 uncultured Algimonas sp. | reverse complement strand
GGCTCCATCTTATCGTTCTGGCTCTTATTCAGGGGCTGACAGAGTTTCTCCCCATCAGTAGCTCAGCTCACCTCATTCTGCCGTCGAAGCTCTTTGGCTGGCCAGACCAAGGTCCTTTGATTGATGTCATGGCGCATTTCGGATCGCTTTTTGCTGTCCTGCTCTATTTTCGTAAAGATGTGGCGGATATTTTCAGCGGCATGCTCGATTTGCTGCAGCGCAAACTCAATATGAAGAGTGCTTTGGCGCTAAACCTTATCATTTCGACGCCGCCAGCGCTCTTTTTAGGTTTTCTCCTAGCGTCCAATGGATGGGATGAATTGCTGCGATCTCCCCTGCTTATTGCTTTCACAACGATCTTCTTTGGCGTTTTACTGTGGCTCTCTGATGTGAAAGCGCAATCGGATAAGCCTGTCAAAGAGCTAAGCTGGAGCGGGGCCGTCGCTTTAGGGCTAGCACAATCTTTGGCGCTCATCCCGGGAACGTCGCGATCCGGTATTACGATGACCGCAGGACGGACTCTTGGATTGTCTAGGGAGGCCGCAGCGCGGTTTTCTATGCTAATGAGTTTACCCATTATTGGGGCTGGCGGGCTTTACGCTATGTATAAGTTAATGGGCGCTGAACCCACTGCACAATCTGCTACATTGTTAAACGGTCTCGTTGTAGCAGGACTTTCTTTCGTAACGGCTTATGCCTGTATTGCTCTCTTTATGAAATGGGTGGGCCGCATTGGGTTTTTTCCCTTTATGATTTACCGCTTGTTATTGGGCACCGGGTTATTGATCTGGATAATGGCGACTTAATTTAATCTTATCGTTTTTAGCCTTGTACTTCATCAAAAAATCAACTGGGATTATATCAACGTGTTGAAACACCTTCTCTTTATAACCGCCATGTTTTGCGCTGCACAAGCGGCTGCTCAGGTTGATACCTCTGAGATTGATCGCCGTGCGAATGCGTTAATGACGCAGTATGAAATGACTGGTTTAGCCGTCGCTGTTGTTGAAAATGGTAAGACAACTTTTGCCAAGGGATATGGAGAAACTTTGCGAGATAGCGGTGAGTTTGTCACAGCCGATACTGTTTTTCGTTGGGCGAGTATATCTAAAGGGGTCGCCGCCAATACTGTTCTCTCTCTTGCTGAGGAGGGCGGTTTTGACCTAACTGATTCCGCCGAAGCCCTAGCGCCATCATTGGATTTGCCGGGACCGAAGGGCGGAGACGTCAATATCTCTCATTTATTGTCTCACCAGACGGGAATTGTCCGGAATGCCTACGACAAACGCATTGAATCTGGACGGTCGGCTAAACAGACTCGCCGCGCGCTGTCGCAGCTCGATATTTTATGTGAGCCGGGAACCTGTCATACCTACCAAAATGTTGCCTATGATGCGGCGTCAGAAATTGTCGAGCAGCAAACAGGATTGCCCTATAAAAGCGTGTTAAAAACCCAGGTATTTGATCCCTTGGACATGAAGACTGCCAGCGTCACATTAGAAGGTCTCACCAGCAGTAAAAATTGGGCGCGTCCACATGGGCGATTTGGACAGGCTATCACCCGTGTTAAACCGACATATTACCGTGTGCCTGCTGCTGCGGGCGTAAACTCCTCGGTTCGAGATTTAGCCAAATGGATGACGGCGCAATTCCCCGGTAGTCAGAAAATTCCGGCCGAGCGCCTCTCTGCAATGCAAACTCCTGTGGTTCAGACTCGCTCTGAGCAACGGTTTTTAAATCGCAGATTTGCTGGCCTGCAAAATGCGCATTATGGCCTGGGATGGCGGGTTTATGATTATCAAGGTCACAAGGTTATTGGTCATCGCGGCGGGGTAGAGGGTTACCGCGCTTTGGTCCTGTTTGATCCCGAAAAACAAGCTGGTATCGCCATGATGTGGAACAGTCCTCATACCCGTCCCATAGGCTTGCAGCTCGAGTTTCTAGACCAACTTTACAGCCTTCCACGGCGCGATTGGTTGCGCTTGAACGAAAAAAGTTAGGCCAATCTAACTTTAAATTAGAGACGTAAAAACAACTGACACGCGATTGTGAGCCAGAATTTATAGGACTCTTAAGGTAAAATGGGGTAAGGTATCACTCCCACAATCAAAAGGATTGTTATTGAATGCTTGCCGTTAGCGACATATCGCCAGAACTTAAACAGCCAAATAATGACCGTTCGTCCCGTTCTAAAGATGGGGTGAAACGGGCAGCGAAGTTGGCTGTTTTTGTCGCTATTTTGAGCTATTTGACCTATCAGCTGTCTAAAATTGGCTGGTCAGAGATCGCAGCAGCCCTGCCAACCTCTCCAGTTTTCTATCTTTTGTCGATTGGCTTTGTTGCTGCTCCAATTCTCGCCGAAATCTTTGTGTTTCAGATTATTGTCGGGCGTAAAGCTTTTGGACAATTTCGACTGTTTTTACGCAAACATGTGCTGAATAAGGCCGTAATGAATTTCTCGGGCGATGCCTATTTCATTCAAAAACTCTCACAGCAACATGACTTAGGCCTGCGAAAAGCCGCGATTATCATGAAAGATATGACCTTGCTGCGGGCTTTTTCTGCCAATTTCTGGATTGTATTGCTCGGTCTAGCGGCGATTATATTTGGTAATTGGGATGTTCTTAAAAATATCGCAACCGCATCTCCGGGCATTGTCATCGCTGTCACGGCGTTTTGCCTGACTTTCTGCGGTGGTGCGGTCTTGCTCTTTCGTAAATTGACCCGATTGGAGAGTACAACGGCTCTCAAAGTTGTCGGGATTTACCTTATTCGCGCGCTTATCGTGGCGGCGATTTTGGTGACCCAATGGAGCTTTGCAATTCCCGGAAATGGCATTGCGACGTGGTTCCTCTTTTTGATTGTGTTCATGCTCTCCAAGAAATCCCCAGTCGGCGGAGAACTTCTTTTCGCCTCCATTATCGTGAGCTTGCCTAGCTTATCTGGTGATAGCGCTGCGATTGCGGCTATGTTGATCGCTATTGCTGCTGTGACACAGGTTATTTATTTTCTTGGTTTCTTGATGACAATGGAACGTCGTAAAAAGACAGAGGCGATACGGGTACCTGCTGGCCTTTCCCCAGCGCCTACACGGCTTGCCGCCTAGCTCTTACGCGGCTTTACGCACTCATCTTATCCGGCTTGATATTCGGCTTCGGCCATAGCTTTGAGCTTTGCATGAGCATCGGCTTGCGGGTCTTTAGACGAGATTTTGGACATTAGGAACATGAGCGGCGCGAGTATCTTCAGGAACCCTTTAAACTGAATTTGCGTATTTTGGGTTACATCTGTTTGGGCTTCTGACACAGCTGTCAGGATATATTCTACGTCCAAATTGAACATTTTTCCCGACATATACACGCGCATATGTTTATTTTCGACATAGGCGGTAATCTCGCCCATCATCTCCATCTTTCTGCCATTTTCTTGAAACACCTGCCGAAATCGCGTTCCGATTTTTTCTGGTGTGTCGACAATCACTTCATCCACAGTAAGATTGGGTACCCATTGTTTGAGGCGGTCATTATCGTCCAACCAAAGAAAAACGGTTGAAGCAGGAGCGTTAATTTGCGTTTTTGTCGTCGTCTTCATTTCCTGTCCTTTAACTATATGATTTTGGCGTTGAGGTCGTTTTACCACACTCATTCTGGAAATTTAGATTTTGATATGGAGGTATTTATGCCTGAGCGCCTCTTATAAACACAATCCTATTTTTGGGTAGCTTATCCCCATTAGCGCCGTCTTATACTGAGATAGAATTGTGAAAGCTTTTGAACCTTCTAGTTTTCTGGCTTGAATAGCATGCAGGCGGCGAACATCAACTCTTTACCCCTGTATGCTCGCTCAACTTTTCCGAACCGCCTTCTCCTAATTTATTTCCCCAAGCACCATTTCACCACAGCCTTTTGCGCGTGGAGCCGGTTTTCAGCTTCCTCCCAGACGACGCTCTGCTCGCCTTCCAAAACCTCGGCGGTCATTTCTTGGCCGCGGTAAGCGGGGAGGCAGTGTAGGAAGAGGGCGTCTTTTTTCGCGCGGCCTAATCGCGCGGCATCAATTTGGTAAGGACCGAGCGCGGCAAGCCGCTCCTCTTTGTCCGTATCGCCCATAGACACCCAGCAATCCGTTATCAGCGCGTCAGCGCCGTCTGCTGCGTCGTCAGGAGATAATCCGTCATGGATGATGGCTTGCCTGTCCTGCGCGGCTTTGATGAGGCCCTGCGTTTTGGGATTATCCTCGAGGCGGTAGCCCTCAGGCGAACTTATCCGGAGCTTAAAGCCAAAAGCGGGGGCGGCATTGACGAAGCTCGCTAGCACATTATTCCCATCTCCAATCCAGGCGAGCTTGGCCCCCGCGAGTTTCACGCCGCGTTCCTCAAGCGTCATCAGGTCGGCCATGATTTGGCAGGGATGATTATGGTCGGACAGCCCGTTAATCACGGGCACATCTGCGTGCTGCGCAAAATCAGTGATAGTGCTATGGGCGTTAGAGCGGATCATGACGGCATCGACGAAACGCGATAACACACGCGCCGTATCTGCGACGCTCTCCCCGCGGCCAAGCTGCATATCATGCGCGCCCGCAACGATAGAGCTACCGCCGAGTTGGCGCATACCCTGTTCAAAGGAAAACCGCGTGCGGGTTGAAGCCTTCTCGAAAATCATCGCAAGCGTGTCGCCGTTGAGCGCGGCTTGTGGATCGGTCGTGCCTTTGGGCAGGCCTTTGCGCGCGGCTTTCATCGCATGGGCGTCATCTAATATGGCGCGCAAATCGGCGGCGGTAATATCGGCAAGAGAGATGAAATGCGGCATGGGTCTAGGTCCGTGCAAAACGATGGAATAGCGAAAGAGAGAAGCCTGCGCAAGATGACTTTGACTTGCGGCGGCGCGAGGTTAGGGTTGTGCATGGTTAGATATATTAAACTTGGTCTTTGCATTTTCTTCGCGTTGTTTTTTGTCGTCGCGGGCGTGTCGCATTTTACATCGGATGATAAATTTGCCGCGATTGTTCCGCCATTTTTGCCTTTTCCTTATTTTATTGTTTGGGTGACGGGCCTGATGGAAATTGCCATGGGTGTGATGCTGCTCTGTCCGCATTTCCGCGCAAGAGTAGGTGTGATTTTGGGACTATTCTTACTCGCTGTGTTGCCTGCGAATATTTATATGGCGATTGCGGGTATTCCCTTTGGTGATACGGTCGCGAGCTCGACGGTATTGTGGATACGAGTTGTGTTACAATTTCCTCTTATCGCGATTATTTTCTGGGCTACGCGGCCGAGCAAGAAAGTATAAATAGTCTCATGAAGTCTTCTGAAACAGAGCCTTGCCGTCAAACAGTAGGCTTAATGCTCTTGGGCGGGATGCACCATATACTACATCTCATTCCCGTTGCTCGTGACCTTGAGACGCATGACTATATTGATGTCATAATTTTTGTTCGCTCTCAAAGAGAGTTTGAGCTGTGTCAGAATATATTAAAGGCGCTAGGCGCTACGCGAACGCAGATTAAAATATTTAAACCTAATCCACTTCTTTCTTGGATTTATCCAAAACGAACGCTTGTATTATCCAATATAAAAATTTGGAGAACATTAGATATTTTAATTCTTGCGGAACGCACCTCGACAATTTTACGAGGTGTCTTCAAACGACTCCCTATTCTTATTCATATCCCTCATGGCGCTGGCGATCGGGCCAAGAGTTACGATTCTCGTATTGCACATTTCGACTATGTTTTGACAGCTGGCGCTAAAGATAAGCGTCGTATGATTGAGCAGGATTTGGTAACAGACGAGACGTGTTTTGTGACAGGATATATTAAGCCATTTGCCGTTAATTCAATTCAACCTGAGCCGCCTAAATTATTTGAAAATGATAATCCTGTTGTTCTCTATAATCCGCATTTTGAACCCGAGTTTTCCTCTTGGAATGATTTTGGAGAAGAGTTGCTGTACGCTTTCACAAAACACAAAGATATGAACTTCATTGTAGCGCCACATATGCGGCTTTTTTCTGGGAAAAATCCGCCCTCCAGAGAGTTGATTGAAAGGTTCAAACGCCACGATAATATTCTCATAGACTTAGGTAGCGAACGATCTACCGATATGAGTTATACGCGGGCGGCGGATATTTACCTCGGGGACGTCAGTAGTCAGGTTTATGAATTTCTGTCCGCGCCAAAACCCTGTGTATTTATAGGTCATGAAGACACGGATTGGGAGAATAATCCCGATTATGCACATTGGTCATATGGGCCCGTTTGCCATTCAGTTGCAGATGTCATGGCGGCGCTCTCGACAGCTGAGGCAGACTTGCCGACCTATAGGGATGTCCAAGAAAAGGGATGCCTCGAAGCCAAGGGCAAGCCGAATTGGGATCCGATAAAACGGGCCTCTGATGTTATTGTTGAGATTTTAAAGAGCGCTTGAGGTCTCCCTTTCGGATTTTTTAATTAAGCGCGTCCCAAAGCTAAAGACCAAAAGAGCTTCGACTATCGCGGCCCCTATAGCCGCCCATCCGATGGCATAAAGGCCATAAGGTTTTGCGAGGGCAAAAAAGAGGCTGATGAAAACAATGACGCCAATTAATCTCACCCATATCGCTGTTCCTGGCCGGGTGAGCACATAAAATATCGTATAAAAAGGGAGTGCAATTCCAATTAAAGACGAAGCAATGAGCAACATGACGGAGAGTGTTGAGGCGCCAGACAAGCTTTCTTCAAAGGCTAATCCGATAATTTGCTCTCCAAATATCAACATAACACCCGAGAAAAATAGTCCCGCAATGCCGATGCCTAAGGCTGTTTTAAGTGTTGTGCGTTTGAGGGTTTTAAAGTCCACTTCTGAGGCCATGCGGCTAAGCTCTGGAAATAAGACTTGATCAAATAAAGAGATGCCGCGTGCGAGCAATCGGGAGATTTCATCGGCAATCCGGTAGACGGCCAAAGCGACTGGCCCGAGTAACAGCATAACGATGAGGCTCGGGAAAGTCTTTTTGAAGGATTTGAGAGTGGCGTCGATATTCGCCTTGATCAAAAAAGGATAGAGCTGCGGGAAGGCCGATTTGCGGCACACGGGTTCGGATTTAATAAGCGGCCATAGCCCGCGTTTGCGAATTTCGAAAAACCCAAATCCAATCAAGACAAGATATCCTAATAAAGACGCCAGATACCAAATGCCTAAAAATCCGATAAAGCCCCAGCCTTGATGCCAAGCGATTAAGACGCCGAAGAGCCTCACGCTCGGCATGACCAAAGCTCTGAGAGCCAGAATTGAGAACTTATCAAATAAACGGAAAACCCCGACGGACACATCCATTTGCCGAAATAAAATGACCGAGCAATATCCAACAACAAGGGTTGAGAGGGACCACCCCTCGGGTAGCCCGCCAATCTCGGGCGCAGCGTCCTTAGAAATTAAACCATTCAGCCAGCTATAAAATTCGAATGAGGTTATCGCGATGAGAAAGGCGATAAGGGCCGCGCCTGCATCCGTGAGGAGTCCTGTTTTGAAGAGTTGCGCGAGGCGGCGAGGGTTTTTATTCGTCACTTCATCCGAACCAAAACGGATAATGGCTTGCCATGTTTTAAATGAGGTGAGCTCCGAGAAGAACAACATATAGGCATGGATAAATAAAAGCGTTCCGAAAGCCGCTGCATTATCCATAGCTTTTGCGGTGATGATAAGGGTGGCCACCCCCATGACGGTCGCAAGAATTCTCGACCCGCCCAAAAGGGCCGAATTGGAAATCATTCTACCGCGCAGATCAAATTGAGACCGCCGCGTAATATCAATCTTGGACATATCTGGAACAGGTGACTCCATAAGTTGGAATCTGTAGGGGATATTTAGGCTCCACAAAAGAAAAGAAATGCACGTACGTCTCCTAATTACATGATGTGACGTTAGGCTTTTTTCGGGCAAGCGGGTGCGTTTGCAA
>CAYWSI010000087.1:0-8022 GCA_964460585.1 uncultured Algimonas sp. | reverse complement strand
CACTATCGCTCTTTATTGCAGGGGCGCTCACGGGCTGTGGCTTCACGCCCCTGCACAGTACGGGCGGCGCGGCGACGTCCTTAGCCGATATTGATATTGCGCTGAATAAAGGCTCAAGCGTCGTAGATAACCAGGCCGGGTTTTTCGTGCTGCAGCGCGTGCGCGACCGCATTGGAGCCCCATCAGAGGCCTCGCCTTACTTGTTAAAAATCACACCTGTTTATCGCCGTCGGCGCTTAGGCCTAACCAGTGGAGATGTGGCGTCTCGCTATGACATTACCGTCACGGCAAATTGGACTCTTGTGGATACGAAGACCGGGGATAGGCTAGAACGAGGCCGCAGCGCATCGACGGTAAGTTTTGGCGCGCCTGATGGACCCTTCGGCGTTATCACAGCCGATAGTGTTGGCGTTGAGCAAGCGTCCCAAGAAACAGCCGATAAGCTTATCGTTGATCTGGCCCGCTACTTTAGCAAAGCTAAAAAATGAAAATCACAGGCGCGCGGCAAACCCGCTTTTTAGGCGCGCCGCCACCCGACATTATTGGTGTCTTATTATTTGGGCCCGACCGAGGCCGTGTGAAATCGCGCGGGGCGGAGCTGGCAAAAATCTTGGTCCCTGACGTTGATCCCACATTTGGCGCAGCCCTCATTACCGCAGATGATTTGACGAGCGATCCCGCCAAACTCGCCGATGAAATGAGCGCGATGAGCCTGCTGGGCGGCGGGCGATTGGTGCGCTTGCGGCTCGACCATGAGCGCCAAGCGGCGGCCATTGCCAAATTAATTAAAACTTTCGATACGGACCCGTCTCGCGCCGAAGCCAAGCTTATCATTGAGGCCGGCGATATGACGCCGCGCTCTGCTATTCGTAAAGCGGTTGAAGCCGCTAAACATTTCGCGGCCATTGGCTGTTACGCCGCCAATGCCAATGATTTGCGTGGGCAAATAAAAGACGGGCTAAGCGCGCATAAAATTACCATCACGCCAGAGGCGCTAGAAAATTGGCTGCCGCTCATTGAAGGCGACCACGCTCTGGCCGCGGGCGAGATTGAAAAAATGGCGCTTTATAAAGGCTATGGCAAAGTGGACAGAGCCATGGTGAGTTTGTCCGATATTCAAGCCGTGGCAGCCGGCGGGCAATCCGCCTCCATAGATACAATTGTGACCGAAGCGCTCTCGGGGCAAATAGATGCGATGGATGCGAGTTATCAAAGAGCCGTGGCGGGAAAGGTCAGTCCCATCGGCATTTTATTTGGTCTACAACGCCAGCTCATGCGGCTGACTGAAGCCTCCATCGCAATGAATGGGGGGTTGCCCAAAGGCCAAGCCATGAAAAGCCTGCGCCCGCCCGTCTTCGCCATGCAAGAGCGCAGCTTCTCGGCGCAGCTAGATATTTGGGGACTTCGCATGTTGAAGCGCAGCTTGCTGGAATGCCAGAGCGCAGAACGCGCGGCCAAAACAGCGGGCGCGCCGATTGAGTCCATCATCTCGCGCCTCCTCCTTGCCCTCGCGGGCTATGCCGCGAAACGGAGATAATATGATTGAGTTTTTTGAACGCATTGTTGCCCTCTTTCCCTCGCTCATAACCTTTGCAGGCAATTTAATTGCAGGGCTGGCGATATTTATCTTAGGCGTCTTTGTTGGGCGCTGGGCGCGGCGGCGCATTCGCAATTCCGAGCTGGGCATGCAGCATTTAGATGCGACGCTGAAACCCGTTCTCGCCTCGGCTATATTCTACGCCATTCTCGCCATGACGCTTTATGCGGTGCTGATTAAAATCGGCGTTCCGCCCTCCTCCCTGATTGCAGCCTTTGCCACAGCAGGCCTCGCCATTGCGCTGTCGCTCAGAGATACGCTCTCCAATATTGCGGCGGGGATTATGCTCTTAGTGTTGCGCCCCTTAGCCGTGGGCGAATATGTCTGCCTCGGCGGAGATGCGGGGACGGTCGCAGAAGTCGGCCTCTTCGCGACAACCCTCAAAACCGCGGAAGGGCTCTTTATCTATATTCCAAATTCCAATGTCTGGGATACGCGGATTGAGAATTTTGGCCGGCATAGTATTCGCAAATTCACCTTTGATATTGGCGTCGGATATGAGACGGACCTGCCCACTGCGCAATCTGTCATTTTGTACACGCTCAAAGCCGCGCCGACATTTGTTCATGACGCGAGTTCAGGACCAGAAGCTTTTATCACAACATTTAATCCGCATGCGATTACCATCTCTTGCCGTGTGTGGCTGCAAAATGAGGGTTGGTCAGAACAGACATCAGATTTACGGATACGTATATTTGAGGCCCTCAAAGCAGCAGGCATAAATGTCCCTGCCCTTTCGGCAGATTTTATGGCCTTAAAAACCAAATAGGCTTTAAGCCTGCAAATTCCCATCGACGTCGATGAGCAGCTCGCCGTCTTCTTTGTAAAACGGGCCTTTTGGTTTTTCCTCGAGTAGCTCTAAAACGGCTTCACTGGGGCGGCAGAGCTTCACGCCTTTTGAGGTGCAAACAATCGGGCGGTTGACGAGCACGGGATGCTCTAACATTTGCGAAAGAATATGGTCCTCACACACGCCCTCTTCCATCAAGCCCAGTTCTTTTGCGGGAGATTTCGACGTCCGCAGAGCCGTGCGCGGGGTCAGCCCCGCCGCCGCAAACAGACCTTGTAGTTGCGGCTTTGTCCAGCCCGAGTCCAAATATTCATTGACGATGGGCGCATAGCCCGCCGCGCGAATAAGCGCCAAAACATTGCGCGATGTCCCGCAATTCGGATTATGATGGATTAGGATCATGGGCCTCACTCGTCTTTGTTTAGAGGCCAAACGCTTACACGATTTCAGCTCATAAGGATAGAGGCACGGGGTTCCCCGCCCTGCCAATTTTCATAGCCTGCCTCGCCTTCCCCGCCTCAGCAATTTTTGCTACTCCTATTAAATAATTTCATAACAGGAGAGAGCCATGGCGGATGTTGTAACAGGAGGCTGCCTCTGCGGGGCCGTGCGCTATAAGGCCGCCGGGGAGCCAGTTGCTAAACTCGCCTGCCATTGCCGAGATTGCCAAAAACAAAATGGAACGTCTTTTTCGATAACGGCTGTCTTTCCCGAAGATGCCGTGAGTTATGAAGGCGAACTGACCACCTATGTCGGGAAAAGCGAAACGGGCAATGAGGTTTTGCGCAAATTTTGCGGAACTTGCGGCTCGCCTGTTTTCTCTCAGCCCGAGGCATTCGTCGGGCTCATCATGGTGAAAGCCGGCACGCTCGATGAGGCTCAAAGCTTTGTCCCGCAAACCCATGCTTGGGTGCGCAGCAAACATGACTGGATAGATATTGGCGATATGAAACACTACGAGACCCAGCCGAAGCATTAACGCGCTATGGATTTAACGCAATGAATGCGCCAGCAATGGCTGCCAATCCGGCGAGAAAAGCTGCCCAAGAATTCCATTTTGATTGTTTTGAAAGAAACTCCATTAGTTCTTCTGGGTCGGCAACCTTAAACTGGGGTGTACCACTTAGATCATTAACCGTGGCTCCTGCATTATTACGAAACTTTACCAACGCCGATGCAAACCAGCAGTAAGCAGACCCAAAAGCCAGAATTATAAAAGCCAAATCAAGTACAGCTATATCTTCCACTGCCCTCTTAACCGCCGCATAACATCTTCGAGCTGATCGCCATGGCGATATTTAATCTTCAACTCCCCGCCCGGGCCTTTATGTTTGAGGCTGACCTTTAAGCCGAGCAAGTCTGTGAGCTGTTTTTCGAGATTGGAGATATTGGGGTCTTTATCACTGGCGCGGTAACTATCCGTCGGGTTCAGAACGGTGCCTTCCTTATAGCGTTTCACATAGGCCTCAGTCGCGCGAACCGAGAGACCGTCGCGCATGATCATTTCCGCCGTCTCAATGGGATCGGGCATGGTCATAATCGCTTTGGCGTGACCGAGTGAGAGTTTACCAAGTTCTAGCCAGCGCTGAATTTGCAGGGGCAAGTCGAGCATGCGCAAAAGATTGGCGATATGGCTGCGGGATTTTCCGATGGCTTCGGACACATCTTGTTGCGTGCGGCCAAAATCTGTCATCAGCGCGCGATACGCCCTCGCCTCCTCCATCGGGTTGAGATCTGCGCGCTGCACATTTTCAACAACGCCAATTTCGAGAACCTCTTGATCGGATAGCTCGCGAATAAGAACGGGCATGGCGTCCAAGCCCGCCTTGAGCGAGGCTTGCCAGCGGCGTTCCCCCGCAACGATTTGATAATCAGCTTTCGCATTCTCACTTTTTGATCTTTGGCTTGGCGGAATGGGGCGGACCAAAATTGGCTGCAACACGCCCTTCTCTGCGATGGACGTCGTAAGCTCCGCCAAATCCGTTTCATTAAAATATTTACGCGGCTGATCTGGATTGCGGTCCAAACGAGAGATGGAAATAAATTGAATTTGTTTCGCGGCGAGGGCGCTCTCCGGCACCTCTGACTTTGGGGCGGTTGATGGCTTAAGCGCCTTCACATTTGGCTTAGAGGCGGGCGGTTTAGGGGCAGGGGCAGATTTCGTTTCCATTTCGGGTTCTGCGGGCACAGACACATCCGCCATAAGCGCAGAGAGGCCGCGTCCTAACCCGCGGGCTTTAGATTTTTTCTTCACAGGTTTCTTTTTATCTGACATTTTGATAACCTATTGATTTATTTACGATTTTTATGCTTTTTAATTAATTCATCCGCCAAATCTAAGTAAGCCTTCGCGCCCTTAGAATTTGGCGCATATTCAATGACGGATTGCGCAAAACTCGGCGCTTCTGCAATGCGGACATTGCGCGGAATAATCGTATCAAACACAGCCCGCCCCAAATGTGTACGGACATCTTCGGCAACCTGCGCCGACAGACGATTGCGTTTATCATACATGGTGAGCATCACACCATCGATAGCCAAAGCCGGATTGATAGAAGCCTTTGCCATTTCAACCGTTTTCAAGAGTTGGCTCAATCCCTCCAGCGCATAAAACTCGCATTGCAAGGGCACGATAACAGAGCGCGCGGCAGAGAGCGCATTGATTGTCAGCAAGTTTAGAGACGGCGGGCAATCAATCATGACATAATCAAATTTGGAACGGGACGCTGCAATCGCATTAGGCAGGAGCCGCGTGCGCCCTTCCGCTAGGCCGATCTCCATTTCCGCCGCAGACAGATCGACATGGCTGGGCAGGATCGACAGATTTGGAACATCCGTTGGCCTAATCGCCTCATCAATGGGCAGGTCTTCGGTCATAACATTATATATAGTGTTTTGACGGTCGGCGCGGGAAATCCCGAGCCCCGTCGACGCATTGCCTTGCGGGTCCATATCAATCAGTAAAACCCGCTGGCCTTTTGCCGCCAAAGCCGCCGCCAAATTGATAGAGGTCGTCGTTTTCCCAACGCCGCCTTTCTGATTGACGATGGCAATAATGCGGTCAGGGTTCATCTCTATCTCTACCAGCTCAATCGGTTCATTTTGGGCGCAATCCCGACATTTTTAAAATAGCCGCCGCGTCATCTGTAAGGCTTTTGAAAGATTCCACGTCAAAATGCCAGTCCATCCGGGCCGACTCTATCTCTTTATCCGCAGATTCTCCCTTTGGCAGCAGTAAAATAGTCGATTCCTTGAGGTGAGGCTGTGCATAAGCGAATAATCGGGGCAGGGGGGCAAAAGCGCGCGCCGTCAGAACATCGGCTTTTAGAGGCGGGAGGCTTTCGACTCGCGCCGTATGCACGGTCACGGGCAGGGATAGGTCTCGGGTGACGGTTTTGAGGAAACTTGTTTTTTTCCCAATAGATTCAACAAGATGGACCCCTCCGAGCCCATTTTGTTTGGCGAAAATGCCAAAGGCTAATCCCGGGAACCCCCCGCCAGACCCAAGGTCGACAAGACGGTCCCATTCTTTCGGCAAATGGGACGTTAATTGCCAGCTATCATAAGCATGACGATGCCAAAATTGATCTATTTCCTTAGGTGCGACGAGATTAATCCGCGCATTCCACTTGCGCAAAAGCCCATACCACCTTGTAAAATCAGATAATGTTCCATGTGGAACATTGGCTTCTTCCGCGAAATCCTGCGCGGTCCAAATGGGGGTTTCAGACATAAGCCGCTTTCTTTAGGCCGCTTTGGTGGCTTTTTTGATATGTGCCAAAACCGCCATCAACGCACCGGGGGTGACGCCTTCTATGCGGGATGCCTGTCCGAGTGTGGCGGGGCGAGCCTCTGTCAGCTTGGATCGAACCTCGTTTGAGAGTCCGCCAATCGCGGCATAATCCAGTTTTTCGGGGATTCGCAGGCCTTCATCGCGGCGGAAAGCCTCAATATCGCGGGCTTGGCGCTCGAGATAGCCAGCATAGGTCGCGTCAATAGTGAGATATTCCACCGTGTCGGCATCCAGCTCGGATAGCTCTGGCCACACCTTCGCGAGATCTGCCATATCTATGTCGGGATAGGCGAGCAGGTCCATCACAGAGCGGCGCACGCCGTCCTGATTGATCTTAATCCCTGCTTTCGCGAGCACGGAAGGGGATTGAACGAGGGCTTTGGCCGTGACCTTGGCTTGGGTAAATTTCTCAATCTTTTCAGACGTATAGCTTGCGCGCGCGCTCCCGACGAGGCCAATCTCTGCGCCCATTTTCGTCAGGCGTTGATCTGCATTATCTGCGCGCAGCAAGAGGCGGTATTCTGCGCGAGACGTAAACATGCGGTAGGGTTCTGTGACGCCTTTCGTGATGAGGTCGTCAATCATCACGCCAATATAGGCTTGGCTGCGGTCCAGAATGAAAGGCGCGCGGGATTGCGCGGCCAGCGCCGCATTCGCGCCCGCCATGAGGCCTTGGGCAGCCGCTTCTTCATATCCTGTCGTGCCGTTGATTTGCCCCGCGAGGAAAAGCCCCGGCTGGACTTTAACCTCCAGCGTGGCGCGTAAATCTCGCGGGTCGACATAATCATATTCAATCGCATAGGCGTAGCGCTGCACCTCAACCTCTTCGAGCCCGCGGATGGTTCGCAAAAACGCGTCCTGAACCTCATGGGGCAGGGAGGTCGAAATCCCATTGGGGTAAACCGTATCACCGTCGGGATTACCGGGTAGGCCTTCTGGTTCGAGGAAAATCTGGTGGCGATTGCGGTCGGCAAAGCGCACAACTTTATCTTCGATAGAGGGGCAATAGCGCGGACCTCGTCCCGCAATGCCGCCGCCGTAAACCGATGATTTATTTATATTTTCTGAAATAACGCGATGTGTATCCTCATTTGTATGTGTAATCGCGCAAGTGATCTGCGGAACGGTAATCTCGCGGTTCAAGAAGGAAAACGGCACGGGTACATCATCTGCGGCTTGCTGATCCAAAGCGTCCCAATCTATCGAAGCTTTCGCGAGCCGGGCAGGGGTTCCTGTCTTCAAACGCCCCATCCTTAGGCCCAAACCATAAAGACGGTTGGACAGTCCCAGCGCCGGCGCTTCTCCCCAGCGTCCCGCTGGCGTGCGCGTATCTCCGACGTGTATCATGCCTTTCAGGAATGTTCCCGTTGTCAGAACAACTTGCCCTGCCGAAAACTCTGCACCTGCTTCTGTCCGCACTCCGACAACACGGCCCGCCTCGACGATAATATCATCCACCGCGCCCGCTAGAATCGTCAGATTCTCATGCGCCGCCAAAACCGCCTGCATTTCTGTGCGGTATAAATAGCGGTCCGATTGCGTCCGCGGCCCGCGCACAGCTGGGCCTTTGGAGCGGTTGAGCATGCGAAACTGAATCCCAGACGCATCCGCAACCCGCGCCATAACTCCGTCCAGCGCATCTACTTCGCGGACCAGATGACCCTTACCCAATCCCCCAATCGCGGGATTACAAGACATCTCGCCAATTGTCTCGACCTTATGGGTCAGCAAAAGCGTCGCCGCGCCCAGCCGCGCAGAGGCCGCAGCGGCTTCGCAGCCCGCATGGCCGCCGCCGATAATTATGACATCATATGTAGGCTTTGCGCTCATGGCGGCGATATA
>CAYWSI010000086.1:6552-8036 GCA_964460585.1 uncultured Algimonas sp. | reverse complement strand
TTCAGAACGATATCCTCAAAGAATTTATGGTGCGCAATACTTTCATCTATCCGCCCGAGCCAAGCATGCGCATCATTGGAGATATCATCGAATATACGTCGACGGATATGCCCAAATATAATTCGATATCCATTTCAGGCTATCACATGCAGGAAGCCGGTGCGAACCTCGCGCAAGAGCTAGCCTATACACTGGCGGATGGCCGGGAATATGTGCGCGCGGCGTTAGAGAAGGGACTTGATGTAGACGCCTTTGCGGGACGTCTGTCCTTCTTTTTCTGTATCGGTATGAATTTCTTTATGGAGGCAGCAAAACTCCGTGCGGCGCGGCAGCTTTGGGCGCGGATTATGACGGATTTTGGGGCGAAGTCTGAACGTTCTAAAATGCTGCGGACCCATTGCCAGACTTCGGGCGTGTCTCTGACGGAACAAGATCCTTATAATAATGTTGTCCGCACGGCCTTTGAAGCCATGTCTGCTGTTTTAGGCGGAACGCAATCCCTGCACACGAACTCTTTTGACGAAGCCATTGCTTTACCAACAGAATTTTCCGCTCGAATTGCGCGCAATACCCAGCTTATCCTACAAAATGAAACAGGCGTAACGGATGTGGTCGACCCCTTAGCAGGCTCATATTATGTCGAAAGCCTGACGGAATCTCTGGTTGAAACCGCATGGTCTATGCTCGAAGCCATCGATGCAGAAGGCGGCATGACCCAAGCTATCGCCAAAGGTATCCCGAAAATGGAGATTGAGAAGGCGGCGGCGCTCCGGCAGGCGCGTGTCGATAAGGGCGAAGATGTCATTGTCGGCGTGAATAAATTTACGCTGGAGGAAGAAGACCCAATTGATATTCTCGAGATTGATAATGAGGCGGTCCGCCTTAGCCAAATCAAACGCATCAATGATGTCCGCGCCGCGCGGAATGAGGAAGCGTGTCAGACTAGCCTTACGGAATTGAAGCTCGCAGCTATGTCAGGTGAGGGTAATCTGTTGCGCCTATCCGTTGAAGCCGCACGAGCGCGGGCGACTCTGGGAGAAATTAGTGATGCAATGGAAGCTGCCTTTGGACGGCATAAGCCGACCACGCGGGTGATTAAAGGCGTCTATAGCGAAGCCTATGCGGGTGATCCTGTTTATAAAAATGTCTCTGAAAAAATCGCGGAATATAAGGCGGAGTCTAATAAAACCCCGCATGTGTTGATTGCGAAAATGGGGCAGGATGGCCATGACCGCGGGGCGAAGGTAGTGGCAACGGCCTTTGCGGATCTTGGTTTTGATGTCGATTTGACGGACTTATTCTCAACGCCAGAAGAAACAGCTGCGCTCGCGATTGAAAAAGGCGTGGATGCGATTGGCGTGTCCTCCCTCGCAGCGGGACATAAAACGCTCATCCCTGAACTCGTCAAAATTCTGAAAGAACAGGGACGCAGCGATATAAAAATCTTCGCAGGCGGCGTTATACCCGAGCAAGATTATCCCTTC
>CAYWSI010000086.1:0-6452 GCA_964460585.1 uncultured Algimonas sp. | reverse complement strand
TGTCTCAGGCTCTGTGCCTTGAACTGGCTGAAACCAGTCTGCTTTGACATCCCCGACTGTCATGAACTGACAAGCACTGACGACAAAACAGCGGCCCTCTAAGGCTATCATTTGCATCGTGGGCAGCCAGACATCCCTATCATCAACGGTTGGCACGCAATGTATTTGTGTCCCCTGATTATAAAGATGGCTGCGATATAAGGGCATGTAATTTTCCCAACAAATCGCCATAGAGACCTTGCCGATATCTGTCTGTGCAACCTCCATTGTTGAGCCATCCCCTTGACCCCAAATCACGCGTTCCATTGCGGTTGGCATGAGCTTTCGATGCCAAGATAAAATCTCTCCGTCTCGGGCGATACAGACTGATGAGCAATATAGCGTCCCGCCGTCTTTTTCGATGAGGCCTAAAACCGTATTGATACCCGCTTTTTTGACGGCTTTACAGATTTGCTTGAGTTCAGAGGAGCCGCGAGAAATTGCGCCGTCAAAATAGGCTTGAAACTGGTTGCGGCCTTCTGGTGACCGCATGCCCACGCGTACGCCGAAATCAATGCCTTTAGGGTAGCCGCCGATAAAAGCTTCGGGAAAAACGGCAAGGTCAGCGCCTAATGCCTTAACTGCCTGTAGTTTTTCAGCAAAGAGCTTCAGCGTCGCGGGCGTATCAAAGAGCTTCGACCCCGCTTGAACAGCAGCGACAATAAAATGGGTCATTATATCTCCAGAATTGCTTTGTTATATTTCGCTGGATATTAGGCATAAAAAACACCCCAGCTGATGACAGCTGAGGTGCGTAAATGCAATATCCAGTCATAACGACTGGTTAGCTGGCTTAGAGGTCAGCAGCACTCCAAAGCTTGGTGTAAGCCTCGCAATGAATGATAACAGATTTGTATTTCGACAAATCAGTGCCAGCCGGAACAACATAGCTTTGCTGCCCTTTATTTGACTGAAGCGGCGCAATGAGGAGTGACCCCGGAACCGCCGTCTTATTTTTGACCTCTGAGGCACTCAACGGACTTAGGAAAATTTTGAGATCTGGCGCATTGCGCGTTGAGAAATCATCATCCAAGCTAATCGTTGTCACACCATTTTCGGCAGATAATGTCCAAGAGCCTTTGGTTTTGAAGCTCTTTTTCGTCCAAGTTCCGCTAGCAAGTGTTCCGCTCGCAGCTTCAGCTTCACCAGAGGCTTTATAAGCTGATCCAGCTTCGGCTTCACCCGTGGCTTCAGGTTGAGCTTTATAGGCTGACCCAGCTTCGGCTTCACCCGTGGCTTCAGGCTGAGCTTTATAAGCTGACCCAGCTTCTGCTTCGCCCGTGGCTTCAGCTTCGCCAGTCGCTTGATAGCTTGTGGGTTGGTAAATTGTACCTGTGGTTTGCGCTTCTGGTTGCGCTTGAGACGGCGTCGTTACCAAACAGATGCCAAGCGTATAGGTGGAACCAGCTGGGCAATTACTGGATTGGGCTGTCGCAATTTGAGACATGCTAAATGCTGCGACCACTAAAGGGGTCGCAACACTTAAATTTTTAGACAATTTTTGAACCAATCGTTTGCGGGATTGACTAGTACTCATAATTTTCTCCTAAACGGTTAGTCGTTAAGCCTATTAGGTACTTACTTTTTGTAAGCTGAACCTTCAGCTTCGCCTTTAGCTTTTTTATAAGCTGAACCTTCGGCTTCACTTTTAGCTTTATGAGCAGAGCCTTCGGCTTCGCCTTTAGCTTTATAAGCAGATCCTGCCTCGGCTTCACCAGTCGCCTTGTGAGCTGACCCAGCTTCGGCTTCGCCAGTCGCTTTATGAGCTGATCCTGCTTCAGCTTCGCCAGAAGCTTTATGAGCTGATCCAGCTTCGGCTTCGCCGGATGCTTTATGAGCAGACCCAGCTTCAGCTTCGCCTGATGCTTTATGAGCTGATCCAGCTTCAGCTGCTGGCCTATAGGTTGGGGTTGATACAACGCGAGGCGCAGAAGTTACTAAGCAAATTCCTTGCGTATAAGTAGAGCCTGGAGGGCAATTGCTAGATTGCGCGGTGGCAACTTGGGCCATGCCAAAAGCTGCAACGACTAGGGGAGTCGCCATGCCTAGGTTTTTAGACAGTTTTTTAGCTAACTGTTTGCGAGATTGACTATCACTCATGATTTTCTCCTGAAGGGGCAAGGAATTTCGCCCGTGTGAAAAAGATTACTCTTGAACCGCTATAATACTGAAATGTGCGGCAATGGGCAATCACTATCATGTGAGTGAACATTACAATTTTCGTGTATTTTCGTGACTTCACGCATGAAATCATATCTGTATATCCCTCAGATAGGCACTCATTTCAGTAAAATAGGCAATATTTCGTGGCTAAAAAATACACAAAACGACGTTTTTGGTTGGGGGGAAACCGTCATCCTGATCAGGATGCGTTCTTCATCGAAGCGTTAGATCCCGAAATTTGGGAAAAAGGTGATTCTAAAAATTGGGACAGTTGCTGGTACACAGGCATGCCCGATGAAGATGTTTTTGAACAGCTTGATGCGACGAAATCCATCAACCACATCCCGGGGAATAATGGGCTGACGATTAAAGATTTTTTGCATAACACGCTTGCGACAGCGCGAGATCGCCTTGAGAGTACAACACGCAAGTCGCGTATGGACTATTTCCCGCGCGTATACACCCTGCCAGATGACTATCACGATTGGCTACAATATGCCCATGACGATCCAGATCATAGATGGATTTTAAAGCCTAAAAACTCATCCCGAGGGCGCGGTATTGAAGTCGTGAGAGACCTCGCAGACGTGCCTGTGGACAATAAATTTATGGTGCAAGATTATCTGGATGATCCGCACCTCATAAATGACCGAAAATATGTTTTACGGCTTTATGTTTTGGTCTCATCTATCGAGCCATTTCGAGTCTATCTCTATGACGAAGGATTCGCAAAGCTTGCGTCAGACCCATATGATTTGGACGATTTGGATAATCCTTTCGCGCATCTGACAAATCCCGATATTAACGCGTTAAATGAAGACGCCGAGGCCCCAGTCGTTTTCGTAAATTTCAAAGAATATCGAAAATGGTTGCGTGAACAGGGTCATGATGACGCTCTATTATTTGATAAGGTTCGCGATCTTGTAACGCTAACGTCTTTATCTGTTCGCGAGAGAATGCGTAGCCGAACCAGTCAAATCGATGCGCCGACGAATGGGTGTTATGAATTGATGGGGTTTGATTGTTTTATCAACGCTGACCTCAAGCCTTATCTTTTGGAATGTAACCTAAGCCCCGATCTGAAAGTCTGTTCGGGACCAGAAGATGGCGGCGATATTGAATATGAGGTCAAAAATCAGGTCGTTCTTGATATGGTGTCGCTCCTTGGCTTGAATTTACCGCCCGAAGACATCTCAAAGATGAACATGTTTGAACGTACCGATTTAGAATTATCTCGTTCGGGGCAATTTACTCGTTTGTTTCCTGCGAAAGAGACAGTGGAAGATTATCTCTCATTTTTTCCAGTTCCAAGATATGCGGATATATTGTTAGCGGAACATGTTTTGGGGAGAAAACCTAAAGCTTTAAAATTCACACCCTCGCAAACGATGGAAGTTATCACCGATGATGAATTGGTGCTCTATTATGAAAAAACGGGGACATTGTTTAAACCGAGCGAATTATCGGGTTGGATTTGGTTGAAAATGGCAGATGGCGCTTCTGCAGAGGATATAGCTGCAGAGTTAATCGACGTACATACGTCATCGCATGGCGAGCCTAACTCTGAAGAACGCTGGCAGATTCACAATAATGTCTGGAACGTTTTGGTCGAATGGGCCCAAATTGGGATGATAAAACTAGCAGGTAAGGACCACCTCGAGGTTGAATCATTAAATAAGGTTCGGACAGATACTCTTAAAACAACGATTTGCGCAGGAACTCAATCTATCGAACTCGACTATGGTACAGATATTTTGAAAAAATATCTCGAACCGCTTTTCTGTAAAGCGTCTGCTTCCGCCAAAGCAGACTTCAAAATCAGTCTACAGCAAACGGGTAATGGTTACGCTGTCGCGAGAGACTCCAAAATGGTCGCGGCAAATATTGGCTTGGATAAAATTGGCGAAGCTGTCAGCCGCGAGTTATTCGAACAAGCTGTTATTGGGCAAAATGAAATTGCGCTCGGAGGTACATGGGTGCCTATTTCCAAAAAACAGGGTGATTTCTTTTTGGCCGCAAGTGGTAGTCAAAAAGACGGATCTCTGGCTGTGTTATATGCGGACGGCAGAAAAATGGGCAAATCTGGAGGAATCACGTTGAATCTGGAGACTGGCACGCTGACACCAATCGGGTTGCCTATTCGGATAGATGATAGCTCAACCGACGGGTCTGAAGCACTTAAGTCTTTAACGGCATCAGGCATTATACAAAATAGCACCCTAGGAGGGCGGGGTCGATTAATCCCATCATCTCATAGTGTTGATAAGGAAACCTACCGTTTGCGTCGCCTCATAATAGAAGGTGACCATCAAGGTTTTGAGGGCTCAGAGAACACGCCGCATCACACAGCGCTTGTTGCATTGATAACCGCTATCGTTGGGAAAAATGGTGATGTGCCAAATGGGTTGCAGGTTCAAAAGCTAAATGATTGGCTGACAGATGTTGATGTTGAGTTCATATACGGGACGGATATTGAAGCGTCAGCAAAACAGCTCCTGTCTTAGGGTCGCTTATGTCAGAAAAAGGTCATCACAGTAAAACGACGCGCGAAGAGCGGTTAGCTGCAAATTTACGCGCGAATTTGCGTCGCCGTAAACAGGCGGCGCGAAAGGGTAAAAAACCAGCGGGAGGGACTGTCGCTGAGAACAATCTCAATTCTGACAAATCCACGCCTTGAAATCGCCTGCGAGCCCGCATAACACGCGAAAAAACCAGCGGTGAAAGACCAGTATGGATAAGATAGTTATTGAAGGCGGCTTTCCGTTGAATGGCGAGATTAAGATTAGCGGTGCTAAAAACTCGGCTATCAAACTCATGGCCGTCTGTTTGCTAACCGATGAACCTGTTACTCTCACCAATATGCCGCGACTGCGCGATACGCGTTCTATGGCAGAGCTGCTGCGTCATCTTGGTGTTGAGGTTGATGAGGGCAAAGCGGATGTCATGAAAATGCATGCGCCAAAACTGACGGACTTAACGGCGCCTTATGATCTCGTTCGGAAAATGCGCGCGAGTTTTAATGTCTTAGGGCCACTTCTTGCGAGAGAGCATAAAGCCAAAGTGTCTCTGCCAGGTGGGTGTGCGATTGGCGCGCGTCCTGTAGATTTACACTTAAAAGCTCTAGAAGCTCTCGGTGCAAAGATTGAGTTGGATGCGGGCTATGTGGTTGCATCAGCTAAAGGGGGCCTAAAAGGCGCAGAGATTACTTTTCCCTTTGTGACCGTGGGGGCAACCGAACATGCAATTTTGGCGGCTGTTCTAGCCGAAGGTGAAACGGTTTTATATAATGCCGCTCGCGAACCTGAGATTGCTGACTTGGCAAATTGCCTCAATGCGATGGGTGCAAAGATTATGGGAGCAGGGCGTTCTGAAGTCCGAATTCAAGGCGTTGAGCGCTTGTCAGGTGTCAAATATTCAGTTGTACCCGACCGAATTGAGGCGGGAACATATGCGCTGGCGGCCGCAACGGCTGGCGGATCTGTGCGTTTGACAAATATTCGGTCTGATCATCTTGGCTCTCTCTGGCCCTTAATTGCGCAGGCGGGCGCAAAAGTATCATTAGACGAAACTTCGGTTTTGATTGAACGCGGCGGAGGACGTCCGAAATCGGTGGATGTCGACACTATGGCCTATCCTGGGTTTCCAACAGACCTACAGGCACAATTCATGGCTTTTATGTGTCTCGCTAATGGGGTTTCCATTGTGCGCGAGAATATCTTTGAGAACCGTTTTATGCATTGCCCCGAGCTGGCGCGGATGGGAGCGGATATTACCGTTACAGGACGAGAAGCCATTGTACGAGGCGTCAAAGAATTCCGAGGCGCTCAAGTTATGGCGACGGATCTTCGTGCGTCTGCCTGTTTGATAAATGCGGGCTTGGCAGCGCGCGGGGAAACGCATATTGGCCGCGTATATCATCTCGATCGTGGGTTTGAGGACATTGAGGGCAAGCTAGAACGATGCGGTGCGCGCATATCAAGGCAAAAAGATGAGTAAGTTAAAATTATTAGCGGCTGACACGTCTGACCTCGAGGTTATCGCGAGCGCTGTTCAAGATTCTATTTTTCAGATTGGCCAAACGCGATTTGATCGTAAAGGCCGGAACTTTACGCTTCGTCTCTCACGTTATATGCATGAGGCAAGTGCGCCCCAGAGAATTGAATGTGGCTTACGCTTTGACGGCGTAATGTCCGTTAGCAGCCAAGGGGTCGCGACGGAAAAAGATGAGGCATTTGCCGTGATATTGGGAT
>CAYWSI010000085.1:0-8114 GCA_964460585.1 uncultured Algimonas sp. | reverse complement strand
CGGCCGCACTGGAGAGCATAGAGGTCACATCTTCGACACTATCAACCAAGACAAAAGGAATAGGATCTAAAGCCACTTGGCCAGCTTCAATTTTAGAGAAATCCAAAATATCATTAATGATTGTCATCAAGGCATTCCCGCAACTCTTAATGGTTTTAAGAAAATCGTTTTGTTCTTTAGATAGCTCTGAATAGGACAGCAGTTCTGTCATCCCCAAAATACCATTCATAGGCGTTCTGATTTCATGGCTCATATTCGCCAAAAATTCCGATTTTGCTTTCTCTGCACTCCTAGCTTTCTCAATCACCATCTGCATATCGGTGACATTTGTGGTTGTGATGACTTGCCCGCCAGACTCGATTGGACTTTGCCGACGAATATAAAATTCATCTCCGATCTTATAATTGGCTTCTTGAAACACGGATAAATCATTCTGATTTAAGTAATCATCAACTGTGCCGTCCTTAAGGTCGAGTTCACCAATTTCAACAAGCTGTTCAACAATGTCGCGGCGATTCATACCCACCTCGCAGGTCACGCCCCGCCGGCTCATGAGCTCCACATAAGATGAATTTGCGACCAAGACTTTTGAATCGGCATCATAAATTAACATCCCATCCGTCAGGCTTTCTGCAGCAGCGGAAATGATTTGCATCGTGTGTTGTTGCGTTTCTAAAAGCGCTCTGTTTTCCGTCGACATTTCAGACAAGGCCAACCCAAGTTCAGAGCCGACACCAAAAATTCTTTTAGGTTTTGAGACTTTTTTCCGTTTATCTGTATCGCTAGAGACTGGCTCGCCTTCGGCCTTCTCAAGCGCGCCATATAACATCTCATGCGTGACCATTGGATCATGTTCCCCAATATTTAGGCCAAGACGTTCTTGTGCTTCTGTCACCCGCAAAACGCCGAGCGCTTTGAGTAAGCGGAACACAAAAAAACCCGTCCCCATGGCCCAAACAACACAAACAGCCACCCCGATGCCTTGAACGACAAATTGAGACAATGCACTACCCGCTGGTAGGTCCTTCACCGCCAAAAATGGAAATAAAAGAGCCCCCATAATTCCCGCAACGCCATGTATTCCAATCACGCCAACTGGGTCATCCAAACGGGCTTTATGTAGAATAAAATAATTACCAATGACCGAAGCAAAACCACCAATAACGCCAATGGCAAACGCGCCTATTGGAGATAAATATGTGACACCTGCTGTCACGGCCACGAGGCCGCCTAGCAAGCCATTGAAGCTCGATCTTGGATTAAATGTCCGCCCATACATGTAAAACCCGAGAATTTTTCCGCCTAATCCACCGCCAATCCCAGCCAAAATTGTTCCTAAGGCGACATTAAAAAAAGCTTCAGTACCTGGCGTGAGAGACGCTGTATTAAAAGGCACCCACATCACAAAGAGAATAAAAACGCCAGCCATTGATAAAACAGGACTATAGCCTGATATTGGGAGAACTTTTCCAGACTCATCAAATCGGTCTTTACGAGGCCCAAGTATAATAATGGCAGCTAAAGCATATGTCGCTGCCAAAACATGAATGCCAACGCCGCCGGCATGGTCGACAAATCCAAGGTTACTAAGGAACGCCAGATTCGTGGTGATAATCGAATCGCCCCAAGCCCAATGCCCAAAAATAGGATAAACCAACATAGCAATAATGGCCGCACTGATGAAGTAGCCCAATATCTGCATGCGCTCGGCAATAGCGCCAGACACGATGGTGGCCATCACCGCGCAAAAGGCAAGATTAAGAATAAGAATTTGCGGCAGATTTCCAGTTCGTGCCAGCACCTCTTTAACCCCGCCGAGACCGAAAAAGCCGCCCAGCGAGAAACCATACATGATTCCAAACCCGCCCACGGCATAGGCCCCAACGCTAATGAGCATGTCTGAGATATTTTTTTGCGCAACACTGATAGAGTTTTTCGCCCGAACCTCACCGGCTTCGATCAACAAAAATCCAGCTTGCATGAGAAAGACCAAAAAGGCCGCAATTACAATCCAACTATCCGCCACAACAAACCTAAATCCAGAGTACCCTAATGGAATTTGTGTTAAGGATTATAGGTAATAAATCGTTAATTTTGAAAGCTTCACACTGCAAAACCCGCACAAAAAAGGGGCTGGAAAGTCCAGCCCCTTCCTCAATTCGGATTTTACGAAAGTCCTATTCTTTGACCATGATAATTTTCTGGCTTGGGTAAGGTGTATCAAAGCCTGCGCTACCCAAAGCTTTTGCGATTTGCTCAGGGAGTGAATAACGCACATCAAAGTAATGAGTGCCATCCGTGAATGGCCGAACAAGAAATTCAACAGACCGCGGGCTCAATGTTTCAACTTCGACAAAGGGTGCCGGGTCAGATTTAACATGAGGATGCGAATTTAAAACCCCCATGATAGTCGAGCGGGCTTTGTCTAGGTCATCACCGTAAGCCACGTTGAACTTCATTTCGACACCGCGAACCGGGTGATGGCTGTGGTTAATAATTTGCTCACCCCAGATTTTTCCATTTGGAATAACAATCTGTTGGTTATCAAACGTCTGAAGAATTGTCGTGAAGAGATCGATTTCTTCGACATTACCAAATTTGCCTGCGACCTCGACGAAATCACCCACTTTATAGGGACGGAACAACATCAACATAACGCCCGCTGCCATATTCGACATAGCCCCTTGAAGAGCCAAACCAACGGCTAAGCCAGCCGCACCCAAAAGCGCAACGATAGAGGTTGTCTCGACGCCAAAACGGTTCAGCACAGCAATAAAGACAAAGGCCATAATCACAAAGCGCGCGATACTGGCTAAGAATTTGAAAAGGGTCGCGTCGAGATGCGGGCTCTTCGCTGACAATTTAATGATGAGATTTTGTACCCGTTTCGCGATCCAAAGACCAACAATTAAAATGACCAAAGCCAATAAGACATTCATCCCAAAGCCAACCAAGCTGTTGACCCTTTCAGGATTTAGAAATTCTGTAATTTGCTGCATGTAAGTGATCCCCACCCATAAGTTAATTTAATATTAACGAGTGGTTAATCCAGCGTATATGAATATCGGTTGAATGGGATTTCAGGTGACCAAAAATCTCCTTTTAAAATCCAAGCCTTACGGGGTTTTTGCGGTCGTGGACCCTAACCAAGTCGCATATCTATCGCGTCCCAACAGGCTTCTGCCGCATCGATACCGCTGAACCGCTTGAGCTCCTGCACGCCTGTTGGCGAGGTGATATTTATTTCCGTCATTTTATCGCCAATGACATCAATGCCGACGAGGATTTGACCTCTTTCTTTTAGCATCGGACCAATCGCGCGGCAGATACGCAAATCATCTTCCGTCAAATTCGTTGGCCGCGCTTCGCCGCCAACATGCATATTACTACGGGTTTCGCCCGGTTGCGGCACGCGATTGATGGCTCCAATGGGTTCGCCGTCAATAATCAAAATCCGCTTATCCCCTTTGGACACAGCCGGAAGGAAGGCTTGTGCGATAAGCGGCTCGCGAGAGCTTTCCGTGAACATCTCAAAAATAGAGCTATAATTGGGATCATTTTCTTTGACACGGAAAATTCCAGCGCCGCCATTACCGTAGAGCGGCTTTAGGATAATGTCCTTATATTCCGCGCGAAAGGCATCAATCGCGCCGCGGTCCCGCGAGATAAGTGTGGCAGGCATGAGATCAGGATATTCTAGCGGCAAGATTTTTTCCGGACAGGCGCGCACCCATTTAGGATCATTCACGACCAAAGTTTTCTCCTCAAGCCGTTCCAACAAATGGGTGGCGGTAATGTAAGACATGTCAAAAGGCGGGTCTTGCCGCATCCAAACAACATCCATATCTTCCGCGAGGTCAATCAATTCCCGCTCTTTGAAAATCGCTGGCTGGTTTTGATCACGCTGCACGGTCATAGGACGGGCACGAGCGAGAATGCGATCTCTATCATAGGTCAGATGCTCCGGCCCATATTCCCACATGGTCCAACCTCGCGCTTGAGCGGCCTCGGCCAAAGCAAAGGTCGTATCTCCGTCAATATTGACCGTTTCCATTGGGTCCATTTGGAAAGCGACGTGTTGTCTCATTTTAGGCACTCCAGCATTATTTCCTCCCAAGTGCAGGCGTAGCGCGATGAAATCAATCCTCCAATGCCGTCACAAGCGCGTGCACGCTTGCACCGAGAGGAAAATTCGTGTGAACAGAAAAGGCGAGACAAAGAGGAAGAGCACTATGATTTTATCAAATACGGAAATTATTGCAGGTTATACAATCACCCACCATGTCGGCCTCGTGCAAGGCAATACAGTCCGCGCGAAACATGTTGGACGCGACCTCATGGCGGGCCTCAAGAATATCGTGGGCGGGGAGCTGAAAGGCTATACAGAGCTTTTGGAAGATGCTCGCAAAGAAGCCACAGGACGTATGATTGCCGAAGCACAGGCCAAAGGCGCAAATGCCATCATTAATGTGCGCTTTTCCACCAGTGCGATTACGGCAGGCGCTTCAGAGCTTTATGTTTACGGAACCGGTGTGGTGATCGGCTGATGTATGAACTTGGTTTTACAGCCCTCTTACTCTTAATCGGCGTGTTTTTTGGCACCCGTGCGCAAAAGAAACATATTGCTAATATGGAAGCCCGAGAAGCCGCCATGTCCCATATGATTGTGACAAACCTGAAGACATTGCCTGCAACTGGCAATCCGCCTATCTTGCTCACAGGATCTGTCGTTATAGCCTTTGATTACTTCCGCCGCTTTATCGCAGGCATTGTCATGCTCGTCGGGGGCCGCATTACCATGTATGAAGACATGCTTGACCGCGCGCGGCGCGAAGCGCTCTTGCGCCTCTTGGAAAAGGCACACTCAGCAGGCGCGCGAGAGGTTCATAATATTCGTTATGAATTTTCTCGCGTCGGAAACACAACAAAAGGCGGGGCAGAATTGCTCGCCTATGGGACAGCTGTTCTATGATTGAATATTCAACAGCTTCCGCAGATGGAACCTCACTTTTTGGCCGTCACTGGCCTGTTGAAGCTCCCAAAGCCGTCATGGCACTTGTACATGGGTTTGGCGAACATTGCGGGCGATATGGCACCATGGCAACCTATCTCAACAGCCAAGCTATTGCCGTTGTAACCTTGGACCTTCGCGGACATGGTCAAAGCGAAGGACGGCGAGGCGTCGTCAAATCCTATGATGAATTTCGCGAGGACTTAGCCGCCCTGCTCGCAAAAACGCAGGCCCTCTACCCTCACACGCCAAAGGTTCTCTATGGGCATTCCATGGGCGGAGGTCTCGTCTTAGATTATGGGTCTCGCAATCCAAGCGCGCTGCCCATTATCGCCAGCGCGCCCTTTATCACATTAGCTAACCCTGTATCGGGGGCGCTAGAGTTCATTGTTAAAGTGATGGGACGCCTCCTACCGAAAGGCGCAATGTCTCAACCCATTGACGGTACAAAAATTTCCAATCTTGAAGACGAACAAAATCTTTATCTGAACGATTCGCTGAATCATGGAAAATTGGGATTCCGCCTTGCAGAAGCCATGGTCACAACGGGAGAAAGACTCATCCAAGCCGCAAAAAATTGGGACCGACCACTGCTCCTCATGCATTCAAAAGCCGACCAATTAACCAGTTTTTCGGCTTCAGAAAATTTTGCGCGCGACGCGAAACAAACCAAGTTCCACGCCTTTGAATCCCATCAACACGAAATGCATAATGACCTCTGCCGCGCCGAGGTTTACGCCCTTATGTCTGAGTTTATTTTAAAGCACGCCTTATGAAAATTTATCACCTGAAAACCTGCGACACCTGCCGAAAGGCCATAAAAGCTTTGCGCGCAGCGGGACATGAACTGACACTCGTTGATGTGCGCGCAGACGGCTTGGACAGAGCCACATTAGAGAAATTGGAAGAGGGCCTTGGCTATGAAGCGCTGGTCAATAAAAAGAGTACCACATGGCGCGGTTTGTCAGAGGCTGAAAAAAGCGCCCTGTCTCGTGAAAGAGCTATCCAGCTACTGCTGAAGCATCCGACGTTAATGAAACGCCCCGTCATCAAAAATGACGAGGCCTATTCGGTAGGATGGTCAAAAGCGACTCAAGCCAATTACGGCGTGTAAGTGGCTCGCTTTAAGCCATTTACTTTAGAGTTTTAGCGCAGCAATTGCAGTCGCATCTGGCGTCGGGCATCCTAATTGAGCGGCCGCGGATTCAATTGCAGCCAGATGCGGGGAGCCCGCAGTGGTCGAAGTCGCCGCAGCGCTTGCCGTACCCGCCGCTGGAACAACGGGAATCACATTTCCGCTCGCATCATGAGTATGCGATCCAACGTCATGCGCTTTTGCAGCCGCCTCTGCGGCAATTGCAGCTTGGCCTTCCGGCGTAGATGGATCAGGCGCCTCATCTTTACCTGCCAAGATACTGTCATATACCGTTTCGCCTGTATTATAGGTGACTTGGGTTGCAGTCCCAATAAGGGCAGCTTCCGCAAAACTATTACTAATACCAAGCGACGCAACGCCGCCGCTGACCACGCCAGAGAGCGTACCAAGAATAACCGTTTTCAACAAGCTAGACCCAAATGACGGGCCGGACGGAACGCCAGGGACACCCGGCGCGCCTGGAACACCAGGAACATCTAATGCGAGCTTCGAGGTTGGGATGGCCACAAAACTGCTCACGTTTTCGTAAAATTTAAGACAGGTTGGATTACTCGCACTCAGCTGCGCAACGGATACACCTTGCGAAACCGAAGGAACATCCACGCCCCCCAAGAGAATTGAGTCAGCTGACGGTAGTGTCTTTCCGCCGCCGAATGTTGAACAAGCCGTTAGGGTCAAGAGTGCCGAGCCCACCGCAAGTGTGTGTAAAAATCTCATAAAATCCCTCGTAGTTTTTAGATCTATTTTTCACATCTATGATGATTCGAACATGACTAGATTCTGAATGGCTGGGTCACGAGCTAGAAGCGGCCCAAGGAACAACCTTAAGAGCCGCCAAATACAAGCGTAAAATACGCGCTTACTTGATTATGCGAGGTAAAATATTCCCATTGGCATCATAACGAATCGGGATTTCTTTCCCTGTGTCTGGATCAAGATAGTAAGGTGCGCTCTCAATAATAGAAACGGCTTCGCCTGCCTGACCAGTCCGGTAAGCGCCCAGCTCTTCGTCAGACGGCAATTCCTTACCTAAACGATCCCCTATAATAAGTTCTTTAGGCGCGGTTGGACCTGCAAAAGGAATAGGCTGATCAATCGGCGCATTTGTAATTGGAGCCGGTAGTTGCGCCTCATAGGAAGGGGCTTGCGGGAGCGGGTTGCTCGGCGCAGATTGTAATATGCTTGGCAAGGCCCGCTGAATCGGTGCCGCCTGAGCTATAGCTGGGGCAGAAACATTCGGCGTCTCTTCACCCTTTAAATTTGCGACGCGGGCATAGGAAATAACCTGTTTCGCCCCGCGAGTTGTCGCAGCAATTTCTGCGGCCCGTTTCAATTCTTCAGATGTGCGTGCAACGCCCAAAACATAGACAATCCCATCATGTGTTTCGATGTTGAAATTACGCGCCTTAACATGGCGATCCGCCGTCATCCGTGTGCGAACGGCTTTTTCTAATATGCCGTCCTTCGTATTACGGACAAAAGACTGCTTGCCTTTGATGTAAATTTCATTGCCAACTTGTTCGATTCCCTGTGCAGACCACGCAATGCGGGCCGCTTCGATTTTATCTTCTTGTGTCGGGACATTACCAGAGAGCAAAACAATGCCTTCAGCCACTTCGACATCTACGCCTTTGAGTTTAAAATCCAATGCGCGGGTCATACGCGCTTCGATCACCCGGCCTGCATTGACATCTTTAACCGACCGTACAAAATTACGTTCATCCCCCTTCTTAACGCCAGCAGTCGCAACTGCACAGCCAGACAGAGTAAACGCCAAAGCAAGGCATGTCATAGGTTGGATAAACTTTTTCATGCCGCAAACGTAAAGGAACAGGGTGAACGGAAAGTTACCAGCCCCTTAATTTATGCGCTTAAAATCCAGAAAAAGCATTTTCAATATATTGAACCTTCGTAAAAGGATGCACCCGCCCCTCAATCAGGGCCAAA
>CAYWSI010000084.1:0-8202 GCA_964460585.1 uncultured Algimonas sp. | reverse complement strand
GGATGAATGGGACGATCTCATTAAAGAGATTGATTCTGAAAAATCCGCGCAAAAGCGCCGCGCAGCCGTCAATGCCGCTGCGGATGATATTCTAAAGGCAGCCGCAAAGGCGGACAAAGCCGAGGCGAAAGCGCAAAACGAAGACGGCGAGATGGGCGAAAGCGAGGCAGATGCAGCGTCTGACCCGGCCGCACGCATTGAAGCGTTAGAGCTCGAGCTGGCAACTTTAAAAGACCAAGCTCTACGCGCCATGGCGGATGCAGAAAATGTCAAACGCCGCTCCGAAAAAGAAGTCACCGCCGCGCGTATTTTCGGCATTGAGCGTTTCGCCAATGATATTCTCTCCGTCCATGATAATCTATCCCGCGCGCTGCAAACGCTGGAAGGGACGGATAAATCTGAACTTGGCGAAAATGCCAAGAACCTTGTCGAAGGCATTGAGCTGACCGAAAAAGACCTCATGGCCGTCCTCGCCCGTCACGGCGTTACGGCAGTTCCTGGCATTGGGTCAAAATTTGATCCCAATGTCCATCAAGCCGTCGCCAATATCCCGTCTGATGAAGACAAAGGCAATGTCGCCACGGTCATGCAATCCGGTTTTAAAATCGGAGACAGAACCTTGCGCGCCGCTATGGTCGCCGTCAGCACAGGCAAAGCTTAATTCCGGAGCTCCCCGAAGTAGAAACCGTTCGGCGGGGGCTTGCCCCTGTCATGGAAGGCGTGCGCTTTGCCAAAGTCACGCTGAACCGTCCTGACCTGCGCTTTCCCTTTGCGCCTGATTTTATAAAGCGCATCCAAGGCCAGCGACTTGAGCGCCTCTCGCGCCGCGCAAAATTTCTTCAAGCCGAGCTGTCATCAGGTGAGCGGCTCTTTATGCACCTCGGCATGAGCGGACGTTTTATCATTGAAGGCAATCCTGCCTTATCGAACTTCACTCATGAACATGCGGCCAATCCCAAACATCATCATGTTGTCTTTGAGATGGAAAATGGCGCGGTCATTACATTTAACGATCCGCGCCGTTTCGGCTTTATGGAACTTGTCGGCGCAGGGGAGCCCTACCGCCTCGACCATATTGGGCCTGAGCCATTGGGGAATGAATTTAACGGCCCCGTCTTACGCACGGCGCTAAAAGGCAAAAAATCTAAAATCAAAGCCGCCCTACTCGACCAACGCGTCGTGGCAGGGCTGGGCAATATATATGTCTGTGAAGCTTTATTCCGAACAGGCATCTCCCCGCGCCGCGCGGCAGGCCGTTTGAAAGTCGCCGAGACAGATGCACTCGCAGGTCATATTAAAGATGTACTCCGCGCGGCCATTGAAGCGGGCGGCAGCTCTTTAAAGGATTTTTCCAATACAGACGGCAAGCTCGGCTATTTCCAACATAGTTTCGACGTCTATGGCCGCGAGGGCGAACCCTGTAAAAATTGCGACGCCCCGATAAAGCGTATTGTGCAAAGCGGGCGCAGTTCCTTTTTCTGCGGGGTCTGTCAGGGCTAGATGGTAATCCGGCCCGCGCTCTAAATCGTCGTCTTTTATGAAAGACCTCGAAAAATAAGCGATAAGGCGAAACCCGCTTTTAACACTTTCACCTAATTGCACTCCGTTTCGACCCACGCTAAAGGGCGGGTCAAATAAAAGGAGCCTCCCCAATGGCCTATGACAATATTGACCTGACTCGTGACGGCGCTGTGGCGATTATCCAATTCGACCGCCCAAAGGCTTTGAATGCCCTCAATCTCGAGATGATGACAGAACTCTCTGACGCCTATCGCAAGCTGGAAGCCGACGATGAGGTGGGCTGCGTTATTCTGACAGGAAATGAAAAAGCCTTCGCAGCCGGCGCAGATATTAAAGACATGGCCGAAGATAAGTATCTCGGGCTCTATAAGAATGACCGTTTTGAAGAAAACCACATGGCGACGGAACGGTTCCGCAAACCTATCATCGCCGCTGTAGCTGGCTATGCTCTGGGCGGCGGATGCGAGGTCGCCATGATGTGCGACTTCATCATTGCTGCGGATAATGCCAAATTTGGGCAGCCTGAGATCAATCTCGGCGTTATGCCGGGCATGGGCGGGACACAGCGCATGTTACGTGCCGTCGGTAAAGCCAAAGCTATGGACCTCTGCCTGACGGGCCGCATGATGGACGCGGAGGAAGCCGAGCGCGCAGGCCTCGTCTCCCGCATCGTGCCGCTAGACAAGCTTATGGAGACAGCCAAGGAGGCCGCGGCCAAAATCGCGGGCCAATCTCACCCTATCGCTATGATGACCAAAGAGACCATTGAGGCTGGATTTGAGATGAGCTTAGCCCAAGGCATTCGCTATGAACGCCGCCTTTTCCAAAGCATGTTCACCACCCATGATCAAAAAGAAGGCATGGCGGCCTTTATAGAAAAGCGTAAACCCCACTTTAAAAATAAGTAGGCGCGGATTTGCAGGACTGTAGTGCCATTCAAACGCCCTATTGACGCCTCGCGACTCCCTCCTTATACGCCCCCAAGAATTATCGAGCCCCGCGCAAGCGACGCGGGCTTTTTGCATTGATAGAAGATGAAAGAATAACACATGGCAAATACGTCCTCCGCCAAGAAGAACGTCCGCAAGATGGCCCGCAAGACGGCCGTCAACAAAGCCCGCCGGTCATCCGTCCGGACTTTCCTACGCCGCGTTGAAGACGCCATCGCAGCCGGTGACAAGGCCGCGGCGAGCGAAGCCCTGAAGCAAGCTGAGCCTGCCGTTATGCGCGCGGTCTCTAAAGGCATCTTCCATAAGAACACGGCGAGCCGTAAAATTTCGCGGCTGAATAAGCGCGTCAAAGCGATTGGCTAAACCCGCCAATCAGAATGATGTGGAGGAGCCGGCCTTGAAGGTCGGTTTTTTTATGCCCAAAAGTTTAAAACCCACACTATAATTGCGGTTTTGAGCGGAAGAGAGGCTCGGCTGACAGCTCACCTCATGGTCCAATTTCATCCGCAAAAAACGGAACAACCCTATCACATTTGGACTCGACTGGAGAGAATCATCTGAGCAAGCCTGTCAAGAAAATTTCTTAAAAAAAATCTGCATTTTTTTTCAAAGAAAAATGCTTGCGATTCAATGCTCTTTTTGAGTCAAGAATAGAATCGGCTCCAAAACAAAATTTCTCACATTGACGGTCCGATTTAAGACTGGTTTATAGGGTCCATGGACATCACTGGGGTGTAGTGAAGTTTTTCGAGGGAACGCTCAGCATAATCTGCGGGATAGGCAGAATTGCGTTGGGCAACCACTTAAATTGTTGAAGTTTCAAAGACTTGTCATTTTCAGGTCGCAATGTCGTGCGTCCTAAAGATAATTAGTCAGCTTGCGGGGGGCATGCGGTGAGTAGGGTCGTAAATAAGATGTCAGATGTAAAAACACCTGATCTTTACACTGGTGAGCCCCCGCTCCAATCTGCCCATAATACTTGGAAACTTGTGAAGACAGATTTGGCCTATGCTTTAGGACCAAATGTGCACCGGTCATGGACAGGCCGCCTGCATATCACACAGGCAGATGAGAGCGTTGTGACCTTATCTGCCCCCACCCGTTTCATTGCCTCAAAGATTGAAACTCAATTTGCAGATACGGTTCGCCGCTTATGGGAAAAACATGATCAGGTTGACCCACCGCGCCGTCTGGCCTTTGCAGCCAACCCATCCGCTGTAAAATCGCCGACGCCAATGCCGTCCATAAAATCAAATAGCGCCCAGCGCGCGGCGCTGGCCACACCGCGAGCGGCCGAGGCAACAGCTGTAGCTCACGCCGCAGCTGAAAGCCCGCGTGACCGATTCACCTTTGATAATTTTGTTGTCGGAGCTTCGAATGAACTCGCTATGGCCGTTGCACGGCAAGTCGCCAGTCAGTGCGGGTCCGGACGCGCGCCCCAATATAATCCGATTGTCATTCACGGCAGCAATGGGATGGGGAAAACCCATCTGCTTTATGCGATTGAGAATGCCGTTCGGACAAATAGCCCTGAAAAACGCGTACGCTTTATCACAGCCGAAAATTTTGTCTCCACATTCGTGGCGTCAGTGCGGGGTCAGAGCCGTGAAGGTATCGCGGCCTTTAAAGCTTCTTTGCGCGATGTAGACTTGCTCGTGGTAGATGATGCACATTTCATCGCCGACAAGCCTGGCAGCCAAGAAGAGCTCTTGCACACACTTGTCAGCTTAGTGGATAGCGGAAAACAAATCTTGATTGCCGCAGATCGCCACCCTGATAAAATAGAAAAAGCGACGGAACGACTGAAAAGCTATATGTCTTCTGGTCTTGTCTGTAAGATTGGCGCGGCGGATTATGAATTACGCCTGCGCATTCTGGACCGCTTGATTGCCCGCCGCCGGGCGAACGGACAGCCGGATCTCGCGATTCCCCAAAATGCCCGAGATCATCTGGCGGCCCGTATGAATGCCACACCGCGTGACCTCGAGGGCGCCTTTAATCAGATCATCGCCCAGAGCGAATTTTTAGGTACAGCCATCACATTGGAAAGCGTTCAAGAGACTCTCTCTGACTCTCGCTATATGATGGGACAACGCCTAACCGTTGACCGCATTCAACGCGCTGTCTGCGAGATCTTTTCTCTAACGCCAACAGATATGGTGAGCAAACGCCGCGCCCGCATCATTGCGCGCCCGCGTCAAGTCGCCATGTATCTGTGTAAGAAACTTACCAAGCGTAGCTTGCCCGATATTGGCCGCCGATTTGGCGGACGCGACCACACAACGGTTATGCATGCTGTTAAACGGATTGAGCAGCTCCGCAGCGAAGATGCGGCGTTCAATGCACAAATTGAAGCGGTGGAAACCCTCCTCAAGACTTAATTCCCAGCCTTTATAAAACGCAGCTATAAATCCGATCGACTCTGCCTCTTTCGGGGCTTTGCCTGATTCCACTCGGGAACTATTCATTCGAAATATCTGAAAACAAAAAGCCTGACATCATAAATGATGTCAGGCTTTAACATGTTGAAACGGGGCGCAATGTCCAACATGCTGTTAATCTGATCCCACAATCAGATTTACACCTTGATACAATTTTTTATCTGAACGTAATATGAATAGGTGTTGCGCAACAGTAAAAATAGGGTAAACAGGAAAATGAATAACCTCCAAAAGAGACTGCATCATGAGCCGGATAAATAATCCAGAAAATTCCCTCCCCTATCATTTACGGGGCGCTTTCAGAGGATATGAAATTGCCTTAGGGCGTTATTTAAAACGCTACGACCTTCCGCTTTCACAGTTTCATATTCTTCGGCTACAATGGAATGAAAATGGGAACGCACAGAATGGAATAGCCGAGCGAGCCTTTATGTCTCCGAGCGTGACGTCACAGGTCATTAAAGCCATGGAAAACCGAAATTTATTAATGCGGAAACCCGACCCAAATGACAGCCGGTCTCGCATTGTCTCTCTCACGCCTCGGGGCAAGAATTTACGGGACAAAATCGCAAAAGAAGGCATTCATATATCCACTCAAAATGCGCCTAAAATTTCCAAGGAAGATATGAAAACAGCCATGGAGGTTCTGAAAAAGGTCAAGCTAAGCTTTGACCTTTATAATGCGCAGGAGGAAGAAAAAAACAACGCCTAACGCCGCCGCTTCAAATAAAAACACTTGGGTAAGTGTCCGTTTTGACATGGTAACACTCCCATCCTTGGAGCCCGAAATTATTGAGAAAAGCTTCGCTATGTTCTCGAATCGCATCGCCGGTCATGCCCTTTTGAGCGGGCTGAACAATTTTATATTCCCATTCATCTCTCATTTTTCTCCTGAAGAATTTCATTCTCAACGTTTCAGATATAGGCGGTGCCAATGCCCATAGGGGAGCACCGTGACAAGTTCCCAGCCCTCTTGACCAAGGCGCTGTAAGCGGTCTTGAATTTGTGCATCATGCTTACCCGGTTTCGATGTCCACATGGAACATTTCACTGTTTCTACTTTATATTGCCAACGCGCATTACTCATCTTTTGCCTCCTTATCAGTCTGTTTTTTGAGCCGCCCCTGCCCGCGTAAAGCGTCGCGCAAAGCCCATTCAATCTGCCCGTTGAGCGAGCGCAAATCATCAGCGGCCCAAGCCTTCATTGCGGCAAGTACATCCTCATTTATCCGCAATGGGTATGATTTTTTATCGGGCATCTTCTCGGGCTTACTTAGTAAAGCGACCCTGTATTCACGACTGGCTGGGTCGCTTTATCAGAGCACAAGACCACCAGCAGGTTCGAGACCATGGTCGCGCGGCGCTCCTCATCCAGCTCAACAATATCTTTTGCAGAGAGCGCCCTGAGCGCATCTTCAACCATGCCCACCGCGCCTTCGACAATCAATTTACGCGCGGCAATAATCGCGCCCGCTTGTTGGCGCTGCAACATAGCACCCGCAATTTCTGGCGAATAGGCGAGATGGGAAATCCGTGCCTCAATGACATGAATGCCAGCCTTCGCCAAACGGTCCTGAATTTCGTCGCGCAAACGATCTGATATTTCTTTCGGGTGTGAGCGCAGGCTAATCATATCCGCACTATGCTGATCATAAGGATAGCTTGTCGCCATGGCGCGGATGGCGGCTTCGGATTGGATTTGCACAAAGCTTTCATAATCATCGACATTAAATACGGCCTCGGCACTATCATTCACTTCCCAGACGACAATAGCTGCAATCTCAATCGGCGAGCCGTCCAGTTCATTGACCTTCAGCTTACCGCTTTCAAAGTTGCGCACTCGCAGGCTAATTTTCTTCTTCGTATAAAACGGATTGTTAAATCTCAGGCCTGAGGTACGGACCGTACCGACATATTTTCCGAATAATGACAAGACCGCCGATTGGTTGGGTTCAACCTTATACAGCCCAGAGATACCGATTAGTATAAACGGGCCAGCCAGGACAATAACGAGAAAACGGAGCTCAGGGCGGTCCAATCCTAGCAAGACGAAAATAGCCGCAATGGCCACAGCGATGAGTAAAAACAGAAACGGGATGCCGCTAATGGAGTTCACCTCTTTTTCTCGAATATCAGACATGTCTCTCTCCTCTAAATTTGACCTATCCATGATAGCTAATGCTTGGCACGCATATAAAATGATATCATATTCATATCAATATATCGCTTTTCGATAAAAAGTCAAGCCCTGTGAAGCTCGTGATTTTATACTGGGCGAATTAGGGTCAATCCGCTAAGGGCCAATCATGTTTGAAACCGCCCTTTTCATCAGCGCCTTTACGACGCTCTTTGTGATTATCGACCCGCCTGGCTGCGCGCCGATTTTTGCGACCCTGACCAATGGCACCTCGCGCGTTCATCAACGCGCCATGGCCTTTAAATCTGTCGGGATTGCCGCCGTTATATTGATCGGTTTCGCCTATGTCGGCGAATGGCTCTTCGCCAAGCTGGGCATCAGCTTAGACGCGCTGCGAATTGCAGGCGGCATTATGCTCTTTATCATCGGGCTGAATATGGTGTTCGAGAAACGCACCGAGACGCGAGAAGAACGCGCGGATGGCATCTTAGAAGAGATTGAAGACCCAGAAGACATCTCCGTCTTTCCCATGGGCATTCCCATGATTGCGGGACCAGGGACAATGGCAACCCTACTCATCCTGATGAGCGAAGCTCCAACCCGCAGCGGTCAAATTACCATTCTCGCAGCGCTTATTCTGACGCTGCTCATCACCCTCATAACCTTCCTCATAGCAGGGCCGTTGATAAAGCTCATGGGGAAGAGTTTCACAGATGTGCTCACCCGCGTGCTCGGCGTGCTGCTTTGTACCCTCGCCTCTCAATTTGTGTTGGACGGAATTAAAGGTGCTTTGTTTTAGGCGCCTCTATCCCCAATAAAAAAGCCGCCCCAAAGGACGGCCTTTCAGATTTGAATTTAGGTAACCCTATTCTTCTTCACCCTTAGCGGCTTCAGCTGCAGGCGTATCTTCAGCCGGAGCTTCTGCAGGTGTTGCTTCTGCAGCAGGGGCTTCTTCAGCTGGGGCATTTTTAGCTTCTTCAGCGGCGGCTTTAGCCGCTTCATCCGCAGCCTTTCTCGCTTCTTTAGCCGCTTCTTTAGCTTCTGCTTCAGCCGCTTTGCGCGCTTCGGCTTTTTCTTTGCGCTCTTCAATACGCTCTAGCGCCTTCTCGCCCGGCTTGCCCTTATTTGGGTTATTGCCAGCTTTCCATTCCCA
>CAYWSI010000083.1:0-8484 GCA_964460585.1 uncultured Algimonas sp. | reverse complement strand
CCCGCAAGAGGGTTGCCGCAAGCGCATACACAAGGACCCCTGCCCCCGTCACGCCAAGGAGCCAGATAAAGTCGATGAGAATATTTGACGCGCCTAAATCTGGTAGATGCTGACGGGCCCACCAAAGCGCCGCGCCCATCGCGGCGCTGGCCAGAGCAATGCGCGGCAGATGTTTTTTCACTCGAGCATCAAGGGTCAAATCACCAGAGCGGAGCAATAAAACGGAGAGCCCGATGACATTCACCCAAGCCGCGATAGACGTCGCCAAAGCCAAACCGTGAAAGCCAATGGTGATAAAGAGCGCATAGCCAAGCGAGAGATTTATCGCCGCAGAAATCCCCGCCCAAACCATCGGCGTTTTTGTATTTTCCCGCGCGAAAAAGGCGGGAGTCAGAACTTTGAGCAAGACAAAACCTGGCAAGCCTAAAGCAAACCAGCGCAAAGCTTTCGCGACCTGCACGGTTGTCTCGGCTGTGAAAGCCCCGCGTTGATAGAGCCCTGAAATCAGAAAATCCGGAATGACAAAAAGCGCAACAGCGGCAGGCAAGGTCAAGAAAAGCGAAATTTCTATCCCGCGGCTCAAGGTCGTCTTGGCCTCACCCTCGCGGCCTGCACGAATTGAGCGAGACAAACTCGGCAGCAGCGCCACACCCATCGCAATCCCAATCATGCCCAGAGGGAGTTGATAAAGACGGTCGGCATAAGTTAGCCAGCTCGCGGCGCTAGCTTGGCTCGTCGCGATGAAATGACTGACGAGCAGATTTATCTGAGTAATGCCTGCGCTGATGATACCCGGAACACCCAGGGTCACGAGGCGGCGGACAGCAGGCGTATAGCGCGGACGTCGAAACCCAAATGTCACGCCGGCTTTGCGGCAGCCCCAAAAGACAAGCGCCATTTGCACCGCACCCGACACCGTAATCGCGCCTGAAAGCGCCAAGCCAATATTGCGCTGTGACCAGTCCAGCCCGCCGGAAAGCCACAGTGTTGAGATCATGAAAATATTTAAAATAATCGGCACGCCCGCCGCGAGAGCGAAATGATTGCGCGTATTTAAAATTCCTGAAAACAGCGCCGTCATCGACATGAATAGCAAATAGGGCATGGTCAGCCAGGCATAGAGCACTGCCAAATCATAAGGCGTGATACCGCCATGCAGCGTCTCTTTATCCAATCCCCCGCCAATAATATTCAGCGTGAAAGGCATGGTCAGTTCAAAAGCAATGACAAGGAGCGCGACAACAGCAAAGAGCCAAGCCGCGGCTTCCGAGGCAAAGCCGTCGGCGACCGCCTCGCCGTCTTCTTCTATGCGCTTGGCATAAAGCGGAACAAAGGCCGCGTTAAACGCCCCTTCCGCAAACATGCGGCGGAAGACATTGGGGAGTTTAAAGGCGGTGAAAAAGGCATCCGAGACAATGCCCGCACCCAAGAAGCGCGCAATTAAAATATCACGCACCAACCCCAAGAGCCGCGAAACCAAGGTCAGTGACCCGATAATAGCTGTGGAGCGCAGCAGACGCATCAGGCGGCTTTTGTCTTTTCTTCTGGCACACGCAAAATATCCATCAAGCCTGCCCGAAGCGCCGTTTTGCGGGCTTTGTCCAAAGCTGCGCTACGCACATAAAAGACATCGACAGCCATCGCGCCGACAACTTCAATATGGGCGCTGGAAATATCAAGACCAGACGCCGTCAGAAAATCTGAAAGCTCGTGCAGGAGGCCGGGTCGGTCACGCCCTTGGACCTCGACAATGCTGGTATCCGCATGTTCCGTCTTAGGAAATTTAACTCTCGCTTTAACAGGAATTGCGCCCGCGCGGCGAGATTTCAAACCTTGCGGCACAATTAGATTTTCTGTGTCGCCGATAGCCGCGCGGTAAGCGGTCTCTCGCAAATTGTCCAAAACATGCGGCGTTTTTGCGCTAAAGGCTTCGCCGTCAGGACCGAGAAGGTAGAATGTGTTGATGACCAAGCCACCTTCACCTGTATTTAAATGCGCGCCCGTAATAGACGCGCCGCTGGCCGTAATAGCCAAGGATAAATCGCGAAACAGGCCTGCGCGGTTTCGGGTCATCACCCAAAGTTCTGTCGTATTACGCCGCCGATTGACGCGAACTTTAATCGCTGTGTCTGTTTTTGGGTCATGGCCCGATTTAAGAAGCGACTCAAAAAACTTCGCATGCAGAACCATCTTCGCCATTGAAAACCCAAGCCAATAGCTTTCCGGCAATAGGTCTGTGACGGGAATAATCGCCTTTGCCGTATCGTCTGACAAACGTTCAAATAATTGGCCTTTGCGGGATTCGATTTTGGCTTTGGGCGCAAGATCTTCTCGGCCATCCAAATAGGCTGCGGCCGCAATATAAAGACCGCGCAGAAGCGTCGCTTTCCAATCATTCCAAATACCAGGCCCCACCGCACGAATATCAGAGACCGTTAAAACCAAAAGCAAATCAAGGCGGCGTTTGGAGCCCATGAGCTTGGCAAAATTCTCAATGGTTTCGGGGTCGGAGATGTCACGGCGCTGCGCGGTCTCACTCATATCTAAATGACGGCGCACCAACCATGCCACATCATCCGTAATGTTTTGCGGAATGCCCAAGCGGCGACACGCTTTATGCGCCAATTGCGCGCCCTCGATACATTGGTCGCCTTTGCCTTTACCCGTATCATGGAGCAAGCAGGCCAGCATCATCGTCAAACGTTGGGTCTCATTAAATTCACTCGCGACTTGCGAGGCCACAGGGATGTCTTCCGTAAGGCGGCCTTTGGTCAAATTATCAAAATTATCAATCAAGCGGAGCGTATGCTCATCCACCGTATAGGCGTGGTGCATATTAAATTGCGTGCGCGAGACAATGCCGCCAAATTCAGACAGGTAGCGCCCCAACACCCCTGCTTCATTCATAGTCTTTAGCGTCGCATAAGGCGCTTTGGCATTTAATAATGTCGCTTGGAAAATCTCTGAATGCTCGAGCGCGTGGCGGAAATCAGAATCGATGAGATTGCGGCGAAAATCAATTTCTGAAAAGGCGTCTGGATGAATATCAATATTACGGCGGCCTGCTGTTTCAAATAGCTGCAAGATTTGAGACGGCTTTTCGCGGATTGTCATCGGGTCCGCAAAATTCAGCCGCCCATGATCAATATAAAAATCCTTATTCTTCAGATTGCGGCGCGAACCCGGCAGGAGCGCATCCAAACTTTTAGGGAGACGAATGGCGCGCTCCGCTTCCAGTTTCGCACAGGCAATTCGCGTGAGGGCACCGACACTGCGAGCGTTGATGAAATATTCCCGCATGAAGCGCTCGACAGCCACTTCAACCTCTTCCACGGCATGGCCCATTTTCGGTGCAAGCTTGACCTGCATATCAAAGCTCAGTTGTTCCGTGGGACGCCCTGCAGTCCAATGCAAATGATGGCGCGTGCGCCAGAGGAAATCCGCGGCGCGGCGAAAACGCTGTGCCGCGCGCTCATCAAACAACCCAAGCTTTGTGTAATCCAGAGCCCGCTGCGGATCCGTAATCGTGCCGTCACGGTCGAGGAAAGCGGTAATCCAATAAAGCACATGAAGATCGCGTAGCCCGCCTTTGCCTTCTTTGATGTTAGGTTCAATGACATAGCGCGAGTTGCCCTCTTGGGCGTGGCGGCTATCCCGCTCTGCTAATTTAGAGGCAATATAGGCGCGCCCTTTTCCGCGCGTGATGGTTTTGCGAAATTGGCGGTATAGTTTTTCGGAGAGCTCCTCATCCCCCGCGAGGTGGCGCAAATCCAGCAAGCTGGTCAAAATCGTTTGGTCGTCTTTAGCCAGCTTCAAACATTGATCTACAGAGCGCGACGCATGGCCGACCTTCAGCCCCATGTCCCACAACATATAGAGCATATATTCTGTGAGCGCCTCCATCTGTAGCGACAGCGCTCCATCTGCCGTTAGAAATAATAGATCAACATCGGATTCGGGCGCCATTTCCCCGCGACCATATCCGCCCACGGCGCAAAGTGAGACCGGCTCCATATCCTCGCCGCCGACAATATGGGTGACCGCAAAATCCCAAAGCGAAATCACAATATCATCATGGATTGCGGCCAATACGCGGGCGGTTTCGAGCCCGTCCAAACGGCCTCGCTCAAAGCGCTCTCTCGCGGAATTTTTCGCCTCTGTCAGGCTTGTCTTTAACTGCGTCAGAATATTAGCACGAAACGTCGAACCCCCTTTTTCCGCAATGTCGCCGAGCTTAGCCAAAAGCTCGCCGCGTGAAAGTCCAGTTTCAGGGGACAGCTCGCGGTGCGGGATTTTCGCAATATTTTTAGAGGCGCGGGCCATTTTATCCTATCTTGTCTTTTGCTTTACCGTTTAATTCATACAGCAAATCAAGGGCTTGTCGCGGCGAGAGCGTGTCAACATCAAGGCGCGCTAAGGCTAGGTCTAGCGTGCTCGGCTTTTCGGGCGTCGCAATCGTCGCGGTAAAGAGCGGCAATCCAGCAGGCGCAGAGGCCGTATTGACAGACTCCTCTTCTAATCGCTCTAGCACGGCCCGGGCGCGCTCAACAGCAGCCAGTGGAAGCCCCGCTAATTTCGCGACCTGAACCCCGTAAGACCGGTCCGCGGCGCCAGGTTTGACATCATGCAAGAAGACCAAATCTCCGTCCCATTCTTTGGCGCGGAGCGAGGCATTTTCGGCCCCGTCCAAACTATCAATTAATTCGGTCAACTCATGATAATGCGTCGCGAACAGCCCCCGCGATTTATTCACTTCGAGCAAATGCTCGACACTTGCCCACGCAATAGAGAGGCCGTCAAAGGTTGAGGTGCCGCGTCCGATTTCATCGAGAATAACAAAGCTACGCCCTGTCGCTTGGTTTAAAATCGCGGCGGTTTCTATCATTTCGACCATAAAAGTTGAGCGACCCTTTGAGAGATCATCCGACGCCCCGACGCGGGAGAAGAGCTGATCGGCAATGCCAATTTCTGCGCTTTGGGCCGGGACATAACCGCCCGCTTGCGCCAAAATAAACATCAAAGCATTTTGCCGAAGATAGGTCGATTTACCCGCCATATTCGGACCCGTAATCAGGGTCAGCCTTGGCGCGCTTTTCGCATCTGCCGACAAGGCGCAATCATTTGACGTGAAGGCGGCCGCGCCGGATTTGCGCAAAGCATCTTCAACAACCGGGTGTCGCCCGCCTTTGATGTGAAATTTTGGACCGTCGGACATGACAGGCCGCACGGCTTTATTTTCGCTGGCCCAAACTGCCCAAGCCGCTTGGACATCGAGCCGCGCTAAGGCGGCCGCCATATCCCGAATAAGATCGATATGTGCCATGACCCGCTCAAGGAAGCCGTTAAAGACTTCAATCTCCAACGCGGTGACACGCTCTGCCGCGCTGGCTATTTTCTGATCTAATTCGGCAAGCTCAACCGTGGTAAAGCGCACGCCCGAGACAAGAGTCTGCTTATGAATAAAGGGGCTTTCTGGACCCTGCGAGAGCATAGCATCTGCGTGTTTCGGCGTGACTTCAACGAAATAGCCGAGGACATTATTATGTTTGATTTTCAGCGTCGGAACATTTGCGAGTTTCGCATAATCCGCCTGCAGCCCTGCAATGAGGCGGCGGGAGTCATCTCGCAGAGTTTTCAACGTATCAATTTCGGGAGACCAGCCCAGCGCAATAAACCCGCCGTCGCGGGCGAGCATCGGCACCTCACTTTGTAAGGCTTTGGACAAGTCGCGTACCAAAGCCGCAATGTCCGTCTTATTAGACAGGCTAATTTCGCTGAGCGCGGTTTCCACCGCAATCGGCGGGGCGATATTTGGTTTCGCCGCAAAACCCGCCACAATGGTTTCGCATAGTTTGAGCGTATTGGCTAAAGCTTGCAAATCGCGCGGACCGCCGCGCCCTAAGGCGAGCCGTGACCCCGCCCGCGCCATATCGCCTGTGCTACGCAAGTGCCCGCGCAAGGCTTGGCGTAGACTCTCATCTTGCAGGAAAAACGCGACAGCATCGAGGCGCATATTTATATCTGTGACGTCTAGCAAAGGACGGTTCAGGCGGGCGGAAAGCTCACGCGCGCCCGGGCCGCTCACGGTGCGGTCAATGACGGAGAGAAGCGAGCCCGCCCGCATGCCTTTTTGCGTACGGTCAATTTCGAGACTGGCCCGCGTGGCGGGGTCAATCGCAAGAAAGCCGCTGGTTTTAGAGGCCTGCGGTGCACTGAGCTGAACCGGCGCACCCGCTTGGGTCAAGGTTAGATAGTCGAGCAAAGCCCCCGCCGCAGAAATTTCAGCCTTAGAGAAATCGCCGAGACCATCCAAATCAGTGACGCCGAACCGCTCAGAAATGCGGCGCTGGCCTGCGCGCATATCAAACTTTGTTTCGGGCTGCGGGGTTAGCGCAATCCCGTCCAGCGATAAGGCCGCCATTGCCTCTGCATCATGATAAAACCCTTGGGGCAGAATAAGTTCGCGCGGGCTGAGCGCGGCGATTTGCGCAGGTAAATCTTTTGCACTCGAGGTCGAAGTTTTAAAGGTTCCGTCCGACACATCTGCCCAAGCGAGACCATAATCGCCGGCTGGCGTGCGAGCAATGGCGAGAATAAAATTGGAGCCGCGCGCATCGAGCAGCGAGTCTTCCGTTAAAGTTCCGGGCGTGACAAGCCGCACGACTTCGCGGCGCACCACAGATTTAGACCCGCGCTTCTTCGCTTCGGCAGGGTCTTCGGTTTGTTCGCAAACGGCGACGCGGAAACCTTTTTTGATGAGGCGCTGAAGGTAGACTTCGGAGGAATGCACAGGCACGCCGCACATGGGTATGGGCTCGCCCAAATGTTTGCCGCGTTTCGTCAGCGCAATATCGAGCGCAGCGGCGGCACGCACCGCATCGTCAAAAAACAATTCGTAAAAATCGCCCATGCGATAAAATAAAACAGCTTCCGGCCCGACCTCTGCCTTGATGGTCAAAAACTGCGCCATCATGGGGGTCAGCTTATGCTTTTTGTCTGCGGTTTGGGTCGAGGCGGTCATAGCTATATCTTTAAGAGTCGACCCCTCTCGCGATCGGGCTTCCGAAACGCCAAATATACAGTAGCAACATAATCGCAGGAACCCCAAACAAAGCCGTTATGAGGAAGAAAGAAAAACTACCCACAGCATCATATAAAATGCCAGAAAATCCTGCTGCAATTTTATTAAACAGAGCCCACGCAGAGGTCATCAAAGCATATTGGGTCGCCGCATATTCTCGGCTAGCGAGTGAAGACATATAGGCAATAAAACCCGTCCCAACGATTCCAACGGCGAGATTGTCAAAGAAAACTGTCACTAAAAGTTTCCACGTCACAGCGCCCGTTTGTAGGGCAAGCCATGCAAAGGCACCATTGGTAACAATCATAATTATGGCTCCTAAAAATAAGGCCCGCATCAATCCATATCTGACAACAATCAAACCGCCAATCACAGAGCCTGCAATCATGGGCCAAGGACCAAATGTGCCTTGAACGAGACCGACCTGAGTTTTCGTATAGCCAAGCTCTTCATAAAGCGGTTGAGTCATAACGCCCATGGTGAAGTCAGACAGGCGGTAAATGATGATCAAACCAAATACAGGGATTAGCCATTTTCCGAGACGACGAAATAAATCCCAAAAGGGCTCAATTACATTCGCTCGCAAAGAATCTTGCCAGCTCATTGCGATGCGGCGCTCCGCAGCTGGGGGCTCTTTGACAAAAAAGATTATGAGGCCGATAGCTCCCATCATGCCAGCCGTCGCCAAATAGGTCACCCGCCAACTCGCAATGTCGGCGAGGATTAAGGAGTAACCCGCTGCCATAATTGCGAAACGATAGCCCAATTGGTAGACAGCGGCGAAAGTTGCCTGCTCTTCATTCGTGCCTGACTCAATCCTCCATGCGTCTACTGAAATATCTAAAGTCGCACCTGAATAGGTGAGAATAAAGCAGCCAATGATAATGGGAGTCAGCGACCCTGCAACATCAGGGGATGGGGTCGCGCCAGATATGACAACCATCCCAATAATTGTACCAATCACCGCTAAGAGCATCCAAGAGCGGCGTTGACCTAAAAGTTGAGTAAGGCCTGAAATTTTCACACGGTCGACAACAGGGGCCCAAGCAAATTTTAATGCATAGGCCAGTCCTATCCAGTAGAAAAATCCAATTGTGGATTTATCAATCCCAACCTCAGACAACCATCTCGATAATTTTGAGATGAACATCATGAATGGCAGACCGGACCCAAACCCTAACGCCAACATGGCGAGCATCTTTGGCTGAGCATAGGTGCGAAGCGCATCTAACCAAGACTTGGTTTCGACGTTTGATATTTCGGACATTCTCATACCACCCGCCTAGCCTAGGCGGGGCGCAGACAAAAGGGCCGCTTTGCGGCCCTTTAAAGAATAATTCAGCTTTGAGGCGGTTTTAAGCCGCTTTTGCCAAACGCTCTTTAGCTTCTGGGCTTGTCCAATC
>CAYWSI010000082.1:0-8545 GCA_964460585.1 uncultured Algimonas sp. | reverse complement strand
ATGCGCGCTGCAGGCTTAAGAGACGGGCAATATGCTATCCGCGTGAATAACCGAAAACTGCTCGACGGAATTTTAGAATCCTCAGGTGTGCCTAATACGGCAGATGGCGCGGAGCAGCGCCTGCAAGTTCTGCGCGCGATTGATAAGCTCGACCGATTGGGGGCGTCTGGCGTTGAGGCGCTTCTCGGGGAAGGCCGCGAAGATGAGTCGGGTGATTATACGACTGGGGCAAAATTGAATGCAGCTGGAATTAAAGCGGTTCTCGGGTTCACAACCGCTTCCTCTGAAAACCGCGCGGAGACAATTCGCACGCTCGAAGGACTGATGGGAACCTCCGAGCGGGGTCTCGCTGGGGTTCAAGAGTTGGTCGAGATTGACACAATTTTAAATGCGGTTGGCTTTGGCAATGACCGTGTGAGTTATGATACCTCTATTGTACGCGGCCTTGGCTATTATACAGGCCCTGTTTTTGAAGCAGAACTTCTTACCGAAATTAAAGATCGTAAAGGACGGCCTGTCCGAATTGGTTCTGTCGGCGGCGGCGGGCGTTATGATGATTTGGTCTCACGTTTCCGCGGGCAGGCGGTGCCTGCTACAGGATTTAGTTTTGGCGTCTCGCGTTTCCTGACCGCGCTTGAGCGGATGGACGCATTGGACTCATCTGTGAAACCGCCCGTGGTGATTTGCGCTTTTGACCGCTCATTAATGGGGGAATATTTTAAACTTGCGGGCGAGCTTCACAAAGAAGGCATTCGCGCCGAAGTCTTTGTCGGCTCGGGCAATGTCACCAAACAGATGAAATATGCGGACCGCCGCCATGCCCAAGTCGCCGTGTTGATGGGCAGTGACGAAATGGAGGCAGCCCAAGTCACCCTCAAAGATTTATATGAAGGCGCGAAAGCCGCCGCTGCGATTGAATCTAATGAGGAATGGAAATCTTCCCGCCCCGCGCAAGAGACTGTCGCACGCGCAAATTGGGTCGCGGCGGTCAAGACGATGCTCGCTGGATAATTTCTATATGGAACAGAGCTTAAAGATTTTTGACCGATTGGTGCGCGAACTTCTGGCCGATGAAGCTCAAAATCCAGTGGCCGAATATATTCCCTCGGCCAAATTATTTGACCGACTTGACCTCAAATTACAAAAAGACGGGATTAGCACGGCGGAGCTCGAGACCTCTCTCAAAGACCTTATTTTCACGACGCCTCGGACGGCGACGAACGCCTTTTTTAATCAGCTCTTTGGCGGGCGTCAGGAAAAGGCCATCCTCGGGGATTTGCTGTCGGTTATTCTCAATAATAGCATGTACACTTATAAGGCGGCAGGGCCGCAGATTGGTGTAGAGAAAGCTGTCTTACGCGAAATTTGCGATATGGTTGGGTGGGACAAGACGTCGGACGGCACTTTGGCCCCTGGTGGTTCAATGACGAATTTCATGGGCATGCTCATGGCGCGTGATGCCTATAATGAAACGACGCGGCATGCGGGCGTCCACCAAAAAATGACGGTCTATACCTCTGCCGAGAGCCATTATAGCATCCCGAAAAATGCCGCCTTTGCCGGCATTGGCCGTGACAATGTCAGGAAAATTGCGACGGATAATAAGGGTCGCATGGATATGACGGTGCTGCGCGCAGCTATAAAGGCTGACCTTGCGAGCGGCTTTCATCCCGTTCTGATAAATTGCACGGCAGGTACAACGGTCTTGGGCGCTTTTGACGATATTCGCGCTGCCAGCGACATTGCCAAAGAGTTCAACATCTGGCTCCATGTGGATGGCGCCTATTGCGGGTCGGTTTTATTTAGCGCCAAATATAAGCATTTGATTGACGGCGTTGAGCTCGTCGATTCCTTTACGCTGAATGCGCATAAAATGCTCGGAACGCCGTTAGGCTGTTCTTTGATTGTTGTGAAAGACAAAAAACACTTGCATGATTCCTTCTCAAATGATGCGAGCTATCTCTACCAAACGGATCATGACGAATTTAATCTTGGGAAGATGTCCCTGCAGTGTGGCCGCAGAAATGATGCGCTAAAGCTCTGGGTGCTCTGGAAAAGTTTGGGAACCAGCGGGTTGGAACGCTTAGTGGATAAGCAATTTGAGCTTGCTGATGTTGCCCGCGACTATGTAAGGCAGCATCCAGATTATGCAGATCATAGCGTCGATGAGTCGGTCTCGGTCTGTTTCAATTATAAAAATATTCCAGCTGAAGAGATTTGCACGCAGCTTTATGAGCAGTCTGAATTACTTGTGGGCTATGGATCTTTTAAAGAAGACAGATTTATCCGCTTGGTCACGATTAACGCAGGCAATGAACCAGCCGATATTTTAAAGTTTTTCGACACGCTCGAAAATTTTGTCACGCAGCATCCGAAAAATTTCGCGACGGCTTAATCTGTCTCTATGCAAAATAAAAAGACCCGTATCGATGTTTCGATGCGGGTCTTGTCGATATGGTTCGTTTTGTGACTATAGTACTGGGTTTGGGGCATGTAACACCACAGCCAACGAACCTTATGACCTTTATGATGACATCCTAAACCTATCAGGATGATTTCCAAAATATGACAAAACATTTATATTTTGAGCTTCCTCAAAAAAAGGCCGCTTCGCAGGACAAGCCGAGGGAGGGGGCGGTGCTCTGCGTTGCGGCCAAACCTGCTCATTGGGGTTCCGGAGGTGGTGCTCCAGAGATGAGACAGTGAAGGGCACATTTTGTGCATGACTCTCGTGGCATCACCTATGTGACAGGGCGATGTCGAGTGCGTGAACTTTCAGTCACAGTTCTTAACAGACCTTTCGTATAGCCTTCGCAATTTTCATGGTACGTACTCCGCCTCTTGACGTCTGATCAGAACCGACACAGATGAGCTTTATGGCTCGTCTTGATTTAAAACTTCTACCTGTGACACCCTTTCAGCAGAATTGTTCTCTGCTGTATGATGTGGATACCAAAGAAGGTGTGTTGATTGACCCGGGCGGGGAAGCCCCTCGGTTAAAAGAGACGCTAGATAAGCTCGGTATCAAGTTGAAAGAAATGTGGCTCACCCATGGTCATTTAGATCATGCTGGCGGCGCAGATGAATTGCGGGAAGAATTAGGGGTTTCTGTGATTGGTCCGCATAAGGATGATCAATTTTGGATGGACGGTATTACAGATCAATGGACGAAATATGGTCATCCCGGTATGGGCCGCGCCGTTATTCCTGACCGCTATTTGGAAGAGGGCGATGTGCTCGAACTCTCCGGGGTAAAATTCAACGTCATCCACACGCCGGGTCATACGCCGGGTCATGTCGTGATTTATAATGCGGATATGAAAATCGCTTTTGTTGGGGATGTGCTTTTCCGGGGCTCCATTGGGCGTACAGACTTTCCCAAAGGCAATCATCAGCAACTCCTCGATTCCATTACGGGTAAATTGTGGCCGCTTGGCAATGATATGCGCTTTGTACCGGGCCACGGCCCGATGGGGACTTTTGGCGGTGAGCGGAAGGATAATGCTTTCGTCGCTGATGATATTATTGGATCAAGCGCGCCTAATCGCTCGGGTCCAGGATAATTACTCTGTGATAATGGCCCCGTCTGGCAGATTTCCAGTTTGCCGCAGAATTTGAGATTTTGCTTGTACGTTGTAAATTAAGCTTCGCGCAATATTGAAAAGCTTGCCTTTAACAGAAATATCAAATCTGAAGGGTTGTTGATTCAAGACTTTTTGATTGGCCCCGTCGAAAACTAAATCAATTTCTACATGTCCATTTAAAGGCCCATCTAATGAGGCACTTAATTCCCTATATCTGAATTCTCGCAAGGCATCCTGCGCCAAAGCCGCATATTCATTGGACCGTCTCTCTCGTAACACGGCAAAGGCATCTTCTAGGCTATAGGGTTGAATGCCGGGTCCGGGATCATATTTAATTACTCCGCCATTAGGCACAGCAATTTTTCCATTTTCGATTAAGACTTCGACACCCTGCACAACAATCGGGAAGGCACCAACAACAGTCCCTGTTGCCTCAATTTTTTTATTCCCGAAATTGTGCAGGAAATCACTTAATTCGACATCTTTTACGCGCATGGTGACGCGGTTTTCTTCAGCCGCATAAACCCACGTAAAGGGGTCGAGAGAGAAGAAGCCATTTCCAATTGGCCAGTCAGCGGCGTCAATTTGAACGCCGTCAGGCACAAAGCTATAGGTCAAAACGCCATTATCCAAAGGAAAGCCGGGGTTAAAATTCTTCATGGTTAAAGTTTGCGCTCCGTCGGTTTCGAGAGGGAGGAGCGACTTAAACTGCATTCTTGTATTGAGGCCTGTGATAGGTCCCGGTGCCGTACCAACGCCAATATCGATTAAGTCAACACTACCACTTGAGTCTGTTATTGCCCCATCGGCAAAGGCGATTTTGAGCGCGGCGCGGGCTTCACCATCAACGCGGGCGACTTTTCCTTGGAAGGCTGGAACGAGGGTTTGAGGCTGCAGGCCTTTAGGTTCGAAGAGGATGGACGGAATATTGATTTCGGCTGTGCCTGCGCCGTCCTGATAGGTATAATCTACATTGACGTCTGCATTATTGGCTTTCTCGACCTGTAAATTGGCTTGGCCAGTAAATTTTCCATCTGAAAAATTAACCTGTCCATTTGCAGGAAACGTCCCAAGTCCAGCCTGTTTGGCCCGCTCGGCCATCTCTGAGCCCTGGATAAAGAACAAGCCGCCTGAATGTTCGACTGTATATGTGTCTGGCGTGCCTTTCAGGCCGACCTGTATGTCGGAGGCGCGCACAAGCGGGGTTTCAACTGTTATTGACGGACTCTCTAATGTAATTTGCGGTGCTTGGTTTTCGGCGAGGCGCGCCGTCAAATTGGCGGTCAGGGCAGAGGCGTGCGTTCCGGGACCAGGCAATGTTTCGCTGATATATTCGCCTTGCGTGAATTCAATCGCCCAGTCTTGCGTAGTGTTTGGATAAAGCGTTCCAACCAAATCCATCTTTGCCGCACTCAGGTCTATGACTTGCGGACCTTCTCCATTTGCTTCGGGTTGGGTCAGGGTGAAGTCTGCAGCCTTTAGTGTGGCTGTAAACATTGATTTCTCGACTGTGCGGCTGAATAGATTTTTTGTTGCGGGTAGGGTGAATTGAATATTTTCACCGCGCCACTTTGTCGGGGTTTCCATGGATTTTAGTGTCACAACACCTTCAGCGCGCGGCGTGAAGTCCAAGATCTGACGGCCTTCATAAAGGCGTACATCTAAGCGACCATCCAGATTTAAGCCTTCCACATAACTGCCGGGTAGTTCGCCGTCATAGTTGAAGGCTGTTGTCACGCTCAGACGCCGCGGTGTTTTTGTTGCCTCATAGCGTAGCTCTGCCGAGAGAGGGCTTAAACGTACGGGGCGATTTTCTAAATCCGCTGCCGTCCAATCTGCCTGAGTTGTAAGTGTTGTTGAAAAATTGGAAATCCCGTTCAATCGCAATCCATTATCAGATGCCGCGTTCAATTGAATGTTCTCTACGGTTAGGCCTACAGGATTTTCAAACACGGCATCCATATAGGCAGAAATTCGGCCAGATGATTTTTTAAATTCATAGAAAGTTTGATCTGGGCGGGCGCGTAATCTGAGCTGATTATCCCCATTTTTTACATTAAATGTACCAACAGGATTAACGGAAAACCCCTCTGGCCCATAATCAAGCCGGCCTTGCCCAGAGATGTCTGAGCCGTTGATGAAACCGAAAACGATATCCCGCATTTGCGGGGCATAATATTCTGTCACGGGTACAACGCTCATGGCGGGGTAGAGGGAGAGTGTCTCTGCGACTTCTTGTGCTCGCGCTGGCCGGGGTGAACGGGCATTTTCAGCAGAAATTATCCAAGTTCCAGAAGCGCGCATATTGTCTTTTGGTGCGATGTCTCCATCCCATCCCATCCGCGTCGGTCCAGAGGCGAAGAGTGCGCTGGAGACATTTGCACTTTCTACAGAGGTGCTGCCCAAAAAGCGCATCGTGTCGAGGTGCAACATTCCGTCGACTTGAACATGGGCCTCCGTCACTTCAACATTTTCATTGGATAAGGTTTCGGTTTGCGCTTGTCCGATAATGCGTAAGTTTTGTCCGGATTTTTCTAAAGTGACAACACCCGCGCCTTGTGCCGAATATCCGCCGTAAGATAAATCAGAAGGCGCAAGGGTGATGTCCGTGGTGAAAGCCTCTTTTGATAGACTTTCCGCATCAATGTAAAATTTTGCTTCCCCCAGGGGAGAGCTCAGATTCAAAGTCGCATCTGTTAATTTCACGCCCTTTTCAGGAAAAGGAAATGCGCTATCGGAATCAGTTTTAGGCCTGTTTTGAATTTCTTCGCGAATCCAACTTTCTGTGGGCTGCCACGTCTCATCTAAGCTAAACCTCGCTTCTGCGCCGTGAATCTCTATTTGTTTGAATTTTAAATCCCGAATATCTGGCCAGATATACTCTGCTTTTATATCCTCGATTTTTAAAATCTCTTCTCCCTCTCGGCTTATGCGGAGATCTTTGATCTTGGCTTGTGTGCGCGTGATTGAGGCAATGTTTAGTTCCGCTTCAAACCCCGCTTCGGCCAGAAGGTCGATAGCGCGGTTTTCCAGCAATTCATAACGCTGCGCCCAAGCCCAACACCCCAGCAGAAAAAGGCCTAAAATCAGCGCGAGGAGAATCCATAGGAGCAAAGCCCACCACCGTACAAACCACCGTTTACGCGGGGATAGTGGTTGGGTTGTTTCTATATTTTTACCTTGTACGGAAATGACCGAACCTCCTCTTTTCCCGCATAGAGGAGCTTTGGGCGAATGGCCATAAAAACAAACCCTTACAAATCGGTCAGTTTACATATTACATGGGAAAGCGTTAAACTAGAATTAGGGAAATTTATAGAATGAGGGTGTAGTAGAGAATACCCTGTTCTTTGTGTGTTTCGGGCTTGAGAGATGACTGAAAAAAATAAGACTGCAGTCGAGCCGACCTCGCAGGCCACCGCAAATGCAATTTCCGCCTTACAAGAGCGTGCGGATGCTTTTGCACATTTCCGTCATACAGTCATTCCAACAGGAAACCGGTATCGCTTCCTTGCCGTCGCGGCGGCCATAGGCGTTTTAGGATTTCTGGTCTTTCCCAATCAAGGTGATGCTGACGAGGTTGACCAGCAGGCCACCCTGACCGCCTCGTCTGCTATGGATCTTTCGCGTTTTGATATGGGCCTTGAGAGCGATTTCGCGCCGATGTCCCATACAAAGACAATAACATTGAAGTCGGGGGATAATCTTGGACCACTATTGCAGCGTAATGGGCTGACGGGCCAAGAGGCGCATCGCGTGACACAAGCTTTTGGAGATGTTTTTAAGCCACAAAATTTGCGCGCAGGACAAGATTTTCATTTGCATTTCACGGGTGAGACTCTCGACCATTTGACCTTTAAGCCTACGGTTGAAACGACAGTGTTTGTTGACCGTCAGGGTGAAGATTATACGGCCCGAAAAATTGAGGCTGATTTCAAATATGAAACAATTTCTGTGAAGTCAGAGGTCGAAAACTCGCTTTATGTGGATGCGACGCGCTTAGGGGCTCCAGATAGGGTCGTCGTGCAATTTGCAAATATTTACGAATATTCTGTCGACTTCCAACGCGACATTCAACCGGGTGATGCCTTTGAAATGTTTTTTGAAGTTGCGCGGAACCAAAAGGGCGAGATTGTAAAATCTGGTGATTTGCTTTACACTTCTTTTTCTCCGCGCGGAAAGACATCTGAATATTGGTTGTTTGAAGATAATAAAGGGCGTGAGAATTTTTATGATGCCAAAGGCAAAACGGCGAAGCGGAAATTACGGGCAACACCTGTAAATGGCGCGCGCCTTTCCTCGTCATTCGGTCGTAGAAAGCACCCTATTTTGGGCTATCGTAAAATGCACACAGGTGTCGATTTCGCCGCACCGCGTGGAACACCTATTTTAGCGGCCGGGTCAGGCACAGTCGAGCGGGCCAATCGATATGGTGGTTATGGCAATTATATTCGCATCCGTCATTCGGATGGATATAAAACCGCCTATGCGCATTTGAAGAATTTTGCCCGCGGGATAAAATCTGGCGCTTATGTCAAACAAGACCAAGTTATCGGATATGTTGGAACAACGGGGCGTTCCACAGGACCGCATCTTCATTATGAAGTTCATCTTCATGGCAAGAAAATAAATCCGCGCCGTCTGTCTCAACTTTCGGGCAAACCTTTGTCCAAGGATCAACGTCCGGCTTTTTCTGCGCAACGTGAGAAAATTGAAGTGATGCGCGCAAATTCAGAAACGCTTTCACCTGCATTATATGAAGCCGGAGCGTCCGGTTCATCAGCTCTGCCTGAATAAACCTTTTTAAAATTTTAAGGATTGAGTAAGGGCCTTTCTAATGGAGGGCTTGCAGATTTTTATAAATTTAGTTAGTTACATATCGGAACAGATATGAACTCGAGATCTTTATGAAAAACCTCCTCAATTTCTTTTTTTCTTTTGATAAATTATTTAAAGAAAAG
>CAYWSI010000081.1:0-8567 GCA_964460585.1 uncultured Algimonas sp. | reverse complement strand
ATTCTATTCAGTGAGTTAAATTTATTAACTCGATATTAGGCTCTGAAATAAAAATACTACCTTAGCGGGCTTTTTAATAAATAATTCAATTTTCTCTCATAAATACAATCTTGAATGGCATTATGGAGAATTTCATGCTTAAACTAATAATGAGTTCCGTCTGCGGCACAACTTTATTGCTGACGGGTTGCTCAGCAACTGTAACGCGCGTTTCAGATGCTGAAGCTGCAAACTTTGCAAATGAGGCCCGGGCAGAAATACAAAACCGTCAAGCCCCGATCACCCAATCGATCTCTTTATATGAGGCGATGGCTCGAGCCTTAAAATATAACTTAGATCACCGCGTCACCATGATGGAAGCTGATCTCGCGAATGATGAATATGAAGTGTCACGTTGGGATATGTTGCCACGGGTTGTTGCAAATGGCCAATATTATGGACGATCCAATGAGGCGGGTGCCAGATCACTCTCTCTCTTATCTGGTCGAGAATCGCTAGAACCTTCAACTTCAACAGAGCGCGATGTCTTCACAGGAGACTTAACCGCAACTTGGAATATTTTAGACTTTGGTTTGTCTAAAATTCGGTCACAACAATTAGCAAATGAGGCGCTTATTCAAGAAGAGCGTCGCCGTAAGGCCATTATCCAAATCATGGAGGATGTACATCGCTCTTATTATCGTGCGGTATCCGCGGAAAGGCTCTCTACCAAATTAACGGCACTTGAAGGTGAGGTTTCCACTGCGTTTCAAAGCTCTCGTCAACAATTTGCACTTCGTAGAACAGCCCCTATGCCGGCCTTATCCTATCAACGCGAATTAAATGATATTCAGGGTCAAGCCAAACGCCTGTCACGCGATATGCAAATGGCGAAGATGGAATTAGCGGCTTTGATGGGCCTGTCCCCTAATCAGCAATTTAATTTGCAGATTCCAGCACAAATGCCGCGTCCAACACGGCTGCGTATGAGTTATGAATCGATGATTGACGAAGCCCTTCGCAATCGCCCTGAAATTCGAGAAAATCTTTATACGCAACGTATTAGTGAAAAAGAGATAAAGAAGGCCACTCTAGAGGCACTCCCATCTCTTGAAGGGTTTGTTGGTGTAGATGCGTCTTCAAATGATTTTCTCTTCAATAGCGATTGGGCTGGGTATGGTGCCCGCGCGAGCTGGAACCTATTGAATGTGTTCTCCACGGGAAAACGTAAAAAGAAAGCCAAGGCTCACCATGAGCTAGAGAAAGCCAGAGGACTTGCTACGGCTATGGCCGTCATGACCCAAGTTGGGGTCGCGCGCGCGCGGTATGAAAGCCTCACCGAGGAATATCTAACGGTAAGCGATGGCGCGATGGTGCAAAGCGATATTCTTGGGCAAGTTGAAGCCTTAGCTAAAGCGTCTTCTGCCTCGAAACAGACACTCGTTCGAGAACGTATGAATGGCATTTTATCAGAAGCTCGACGCGATGCTGTTGTCGCTGAGATGGCTGAAGCATCCGCGCATATTTATACGGCCTTGGGCTATGATCCCTATACCACAAGAATAGACGGTTCAGAGGATCTCCAAACCATTGCAGAAGATTTGAAAGCGCTTTGGACTGAACGCTTCATAAATACATCAAAATAGCGCGGATTGGCTATTGGTATGTTCCGAAAGTTCCAGTTCCATCGCGTGATGGGCAAAGCTGGCGCGTTTCGCAACTCGACTAAATGGCCAAAGCGTTAGCCGCGACACGTAAAATCGCTCCTTCGTGTCGCGATAACCCGACTTACATATGCGTTCCTTCACCTTTTATGCTGTGTAGGTCGGGTCTCAAACACAATAATCGCCATATCGAATGGAAGAGTTGAACCATGACCGACACAAAGAAAAATCCACTTGCAACTAAGTTAAAGACTAGCACGTCCCGCCTGGGTCTTCGCGCCCTTGAACCTCGGATCCTCTTGGATGCCGCGGGTTTTGTGACGGGCGCCGAGGTCGCAATGGATGCTCTAGATACGCAAAATGTGGCCGAAGATATGGCGGCCATTTTTGACGGGAATTCGCCGATTTCCCCGAGCGGTGAAACTCAGCCAATAGAGTTGCTTATATCCGCTCTCAACGCTGCAGACGCTGAAGTTGACAAGGAAGTCCTCCTCACGCGGCCGTTAGATGATGGCGGTAAGAACTATGCGTTGATCCAACCCGTCGGTGACATCGATAAAGATATCCTATTCGTGCGGCCTATAGATGACGGCGGTAAGAATTATACGTCGACCCAGGTGGATGCTGACATCGACAAAGACGCTCAACTCACGCGGCCTATAGATGACGGCGGGAAAAATTATGAGTTGGCTCAATTTGTTCTACCCTCAGAAGCCGATTTCAATATCGCTTTCGATGATCAGATCACCGAAGACCATGATTTGATTATCAGTGCAGCTTCCAATTTTAGTGGGACCGCTGAAGAAATACCTTTATTTAGTTCTATTCCGAATGGACTGTCGGACAATCTATTTGATGCTCCAATCAATTTTTCTACTGACCCAGTCATTCAAAATGCTGGCCCGTTTGAAATTCATTCAGGTGAAACAATCAATGTTGATCTATTTGCGAATAACGCTGGCGCGGGTGAACTGGTCGGTATTATTGATCCAGATGCGCCATCAGACCTTATTACTTTAACAGTTAATGAAGCTATCGAGCTCGCATCAGGTTTGGGCATAGAACTGTTAGAGGACGGTACATTTAACGTCACTGGCCCGAATAACCCAACAGAACGATTCGTTAGTTTTGATTATGTTATCCAGAATGAAGACGGCACGCAAAGCCAAGCTACGGCCACATTTGATTGGCCTGTCGCCCCGACGATTGACCTTGATGTGAACAGCATTCCGCCAGTGCCAGGTCAAAATGGATTTGCAGTATTAGATTTCTCTGGCGACATAGAAACAGGTCTTGATGGGCAGACAGAAGAAGATGACGGCGAGGGCGAGTTTGTGCGCTACGTAGGTGCGGGCGTTATTGATGGCCAAACCGTCGATGTCGTCGCGACTTTCACTCGATTTATCTCCGATACCAATGAGTTTGCTCCCGCAACGACACGGGACGGTGATAACCCTGATATCGGAAGGAATGGTCGTGACGCACAGGTAACTATCGGTAATGCTTTTACGGGTTCCAACAATGATGGAACTTTCGAGATTCGTTACGATGTTGTTCTAACCGGAACAGACATTCCCGTTACTGGCAATTTCGCCATCACAATTAGTGATTTAGATGCTGCAGGTGATGGCGGAATAGGCGAAGAAATTGCGGTTAATACAGCGAACCTCGATAGTTTCGTTATTGGTGATAGCAATCCGGCTTCAGCAGCTTCTACCTTGGGGAGTGATATCATTGTTCGTGATGGGCAAGGGAACGAAGTTTTTACAGCCAACCAAGATCCATCTTCTTTTGCTGAAGATGGGCTTATTCGGTTCAGCCCATTCGATCCAGATCCTAGGGGTTCTGATGCCCAAGTTAATTCTGTCCAACTCAATTATACCAATACGTCAAGTTTTACGATCATTTTCCACCGCGAAGCACAGCCAGGTGGCTTTAATTTGAATGCGTCAAATGATGTGTCGATTTTTGATACCCCAGTACTTGTTGATACAAATGACGATTTCGCGAATGTCTTTGTCGAAGGTGATGACCCTATCGCGATTGCCGCCGATACAATTGAAATTTTTGATGATTTTTCAGTCTCAAGCGCGACCATTGAAATTACCAATGCGCAGCTTGATGATGTGATTGCTGTTACAGGGACATTGCCCGCTGGCATTACCGCCACTGTAAATTCACCGACAAGTATCACGCTTACGGGCGACGCAACGCCTGATGCCTATGAGCAAGCCATTTTGGCCGTCACATTTGAGAACACCTCAGATACCCCTAATGACATCACAATTCGCGAAATTGATATTACGGTTACTGATGATGAAACGTTAGTCTCCAATACAGCGACATCCTTCATTCAAGTGATTGATTTAGCGTCCCCAGTCGCTGTTGATGATGGCCCTGTTGCGATTGTTGGTAATGAAACTGAAAATATTGATGTTCTTTCCAATGATACAGATGCGGATAGTCCGTCAATATCTGTCAGCGGAATTATTGATTCCGCCAACCCTGACGTGGTGATCGCAATTGCCGTAGGCGAAACAGTTGAACTGTCTTCTGGAACGGAAATTACCCTGCTTGCGGACGGAACCCTTGATGTGACAACGACGCCGCTTGGCCTTGGTGAAGAGACATTCGAATATGTGGTGTCAGACGGTGTTCTTACTGATATTGGCGAGGTCACCCTAAACCGATCACAAGGCAGTTTGATTTTCACGCCGTCAGATGTGTCTGGCCTAGAAGACACAGCCATCCCATTAAACATCACGATTGACCCAGCCATTATAGCGGGCGGTTCTTTGCCAGATATTGTAGGTACAGAGGTTGGTTTCCATGATTTGAGTGAAGGGGCTGCGCCGACAGAATTTACGATACCGCCGAATGCCACATCTATACGCATTACGAGCTTTGGCGGGCCTGATAATTTTACCAATAATGGTACTCAAGAGGAGCTCCAGACAACGACAATTATCGTTGATTTGGCCGCAGGGACTTTCTCGGGGCATATTTTCCACTCCAGAGGCGAGGGTGGCAGCAGAGTTGCAAATTATACTTTTAACGATATACCCTTGGGCTCCCCGTCTGATCTGAATATAGCTGGCGGTGCTAGTTTTAGTGTCATAACGATTGATGTCGTGGGGGATGTCCTCTCCATCGTCGACCCTGTGCAAAATCTCGTGGATCAAGCTTATCTGGTTGAGTATTTATCCGCGGATGGAACGTCGACTAATTTCTTGGGCTCGTCTGGTACTGTTCAAGATTCTGGCGTGACAAGCAGCACGGCCGGCATAGATAATGATGCTGAGCTGGTTGTGGTTTCATTACAAAGCGGACGTGATAGCACCGAGAGTCGACAAGAAGACAGTACTTTTGGTCGTATTGTCATTGATTTGGACACAGGCCTGGCCAGTGGTGTTCTTTCTGCCGTGACGGGCCGCGGCGATAATAATAATTTTACGATCGCATTTAGCGATTATGATATCACGTCTGGTGAATCAATCCTAACCAATGCGACGGTTGTTGGCGATGCGATGAGTGGCGTCAGCATACAGACTGACTTTATTTTGTCGCTTGATGTAAATGGCGACCTTGTTGTTGAGCGGCCTGCAGCATTTGCTGATGCGGGATTTGAGACTTTGATCAGTGTTCAAAGCTTTGATCGTCTGGATGAGGGCTCTGCAGCGGTCAGTCTTGGTAGCTCCAGCGCGATAGCCAACCATGTTCCCTCTCTAGGTAGCAATACATCATTTGACCTTGATGTCCCTGTCGGGGCGGAAACCGCTACAATAACGCTTTCGTTGGGAAATATCGTAACAGGCGGCAATGGTGACAACGAAAACCGCGGCACAGCCACAATCTTTGTTGATCTTGTAAATGGCACAACGTCCGGTACTTTTATTACAACGAGAACGATTAGCCCCGATCTTGTGACCTGGACGGATGTCCCATTTGGTACGTCTCCATTTGATGCGAATGGTCCAACGGCGGGTGTGATATCTAACCACGCAACAGCGGGTGATTTCACAGATGAATTATCAGCGGTCTTGACCTTTGATCTCGTCACAACTGCGGATGGTTCACAGACATTGCAGGCCAATGCGGACATAACGACACCTCTAGACAACGTAGGTAGTTTTAATAATTTTCGTATTGTCGCGCAGGCACAGTTTGCAGGCCGCTTACCCGTGACGATTTCAGGTTTTAGTGAAGGTGGCACATTCAGCGCAGGCGCGATTAATGCAGATGGAGAACTAGAGATTGATGCGTCTGACTTACCGGGATTGACATTTACACCAGATGAGCATTTCTCAGGTCAAACGCAAGTTTTGGTTGTTGAGTATAATGGCGTTGCAAGCGACATTCCCGTTGATATCGTCCGCATTGCCGATGCGCCGACTGTGACAACCGCCGATCAATCTGGCGATAGCGGAACTGTCATTGATATTTCGACGGCTGTCTCGACAGCTCTTGTAGATGCGGACGGTTCGGAAACGATTACCCTTGTCGAGTTAAATAACATCCCTATTGGCCATACGGTCTCCGACGGCAGCAATAGCTTTACCGCGGCTGCGGGCAATCAGGCCGTTGATGTCACGGCTTGGGACCTCTCGGCCCTGACCTATGAAACACCAGACGGGACCGATGACACATTCCCGATCGGCGTGCGCGCAGTGACAACCGATATGGACGGATTTACCGCAGATACTGAGGCGGGCCTAACAGCAGAAACAACCGCGACATTTAATGTCGATGTTATAACAGACACAGACAGTGACGGCGTGCGCGATAGCATCGACGTGGATGATGATAATGACGGTATTTTGGATGTTCTTGAAGGATTCGTCTCAGTTGAGAGTTTGGGTCTGTCGACAACTGAATCTACGCTGTCATTTATCAGCACAAATGCAAATATAGTTGACCCTCGGGCTGAATTTAACGACGTACGTAGAATTGCAGACGGAAATCAATCAAATGCCTCGGGTCTTGTCTTTAACGGAACCTTGGAACCCGATGCAGACACAGTCTTTACGCTTGGCTTAAATGTTGTTGAAGGTAATGTTGTTGATACATTCGAACTCCGCGCGAGCGTAAGAGGCTTAGATGATTTTGATGTTCGAGCTTTTGATTTAAATATTCGGGACACATCAGGCGAATTGGTTTTCTCTACAAGCGTTCCGGATACCGGCCCAACAGGTACAGCCCCTGCAACTGTGACAGGTTTCTCTTTGACAGAGGGGTTCTATATCGTTGAGTTTATTCCGCAGACACACGGTGCCGGTAACACTACAGTGAGCCGCTCTAATTTTAGTGGTGCTGAAATTGCTGAACTTGGTTTTATAGGCGTAACCAATACAGGCCAACAAATTGATGCACTGTCTCGTGATACAGACAATGACGGTATTGCTGACCACCTTGATATCGACAGCGACAATGATGGCATTACAGATAATATCGAAGCGCAAAGCACAGCGGGCTATATTGCGCCAAGTGGGACGGGGAATGGCATTACGGATATCAACCAAGATGGTTTGGATGATAATTATGATACGCGCAGCCTAGCCAATGGCGGAGCAGGGCTAACGGCGACATCAAGCGCGGCAAGCTCTGCAGAGGCCATCGTTGACCCTGTGGATACAGATAGCGACGGCGATGCTGATTACATTGATACGAATTCAGATAATGAAGGCGGTAATGATACGGTTGAGGCTGGCCTTACGGGCACAGCAACAGGCCTATCTACGGATGCCAATGATGCAGATGGCGACGGCTTATTTGACGTGTTTGAAACACAAGGCGGCACGAATGCGACTGACGGCTTTAATGTAAACGAAAGCTTAGACACAGGCGCAATCTCTCTGCCAGATATTGACGGCGATGCAAGCGGCGGCGTGCCGCTAACGGCTGATGTCGATTTCCGCGACGCACAAGATGACCGCCCAGACACTGATAGTGACGGCATTCTTGATGTCTTCGACGTTGATGATGATAATGACGGTATTCTGGATACGGTTGAGTCAGAAGGCAGCTTGCCGGATATTTCTGATTTCTCTGATTATGCTAACTTTAATTCCCGCTTCGAGCTTAGTGCTGACGGGACTGTCGCCACTTGGACGAATAATGTTATTGATAGCGCTACACCAGATGGAGCGCTGACCCGAGCTGTTTCAGGGTTATTGTCTCTTCCGACTGTTATTGTGGATGGTGTTGAATACACGCAACTTAATTATGATATCAGGCCTGAACTTGCTGCGAATACGAGCAATGTAAACTTTCTTGTAGAAATAGATGGAGTGCGAATTCATCAAATCAATCTTCCGACTGGGAGCGGCAATGTAGCCGCTGCATCTAATAACATTTTCAATGGTGCTCTTCTTGCCGCTGGATCGGCAACGGACCTCATCAATAATGAGTTCTCAACCATTAGACTGTTGATTCCAACATCATTAATCACGGCCGATACGCTTAATTTATCTTTTGAAGTGAATAATTGTAACGGTGCTTGTGAACCGCATAATAATTTCTCAATTACGAATCCTGAATTTGTCTTGGACACCGATCAGGATGGCATATTAGATCACCTCGATATCGACAGCGATAATGACGGTATTACGGATAATATCGAAGCGCAAACGACAAATGGGTTTATTGCGCCAAGCGGTATTGAAGACGGTATTACAGATCTTAATATGGATGGCTTGGACGATAATTTCGATAGCCGAAATGTTGTTGCAGGCGATAGCGCCGCGACAGAGGCTGAAGCTTTAATTGTCCCAGTGAATACAGATAGCGACACTACAGCTGATTATCTTGATACAGATAGCGATAATGAAGGCGGTAATGATACGGTTGAGGCTGGCCTTACGGGCACAGCCACAGGCCTATCTACGGATGCCAATGATGCAGATGGCGACGGCTTATTTGACGTGT